>NZ_JBNWBW010000004.1:0-222610 GCF_053522725.1 Agrobacterium sp. 16-172Ci | reverse complement strand
GCAACCCCGGCCAGCGCCGGGCAGGCCAAGCGCTGATCGCCTACAGGGGGTGAATATTGGACGCCGATAAGGGGTCAACATTCCGCGCCGATTGACAGCCTGTCGGTGCAGGACAATGATGATCGGCAGATTGCTGCCCCGCCAGTAAGCGAGGTCTTCGCTCTTCAAAAGATAGTGGAAGCCGTTGTCGTCCTCGCCGGCATACTTTCCTGCCGCCGTCGTTTTGACCTGGACCGCGATCATCTTAGCGAGCGGCCTGCCGTGATCCATAATTTCGACAATGGCATCGATGCCCGCCTCAAGCCTCGACCGTGGGTCGAACTGAAAGCCGATCTTTAGAAATTGCAGCTTCGCGGCCGTTTCACCGATCTCGCCGACAAGCTGATTCTGGGTAACGTTCTTTGCCATACCAGAATCATATGCAGACAAACCGTAGAATGCCAATGCTTGCAACCGAGTATACCGGTTATTTTTACTTCAATTGGCCTGACTATTGCGCCGACAACGTTTAGATTGCACGATTAGCGAACAGTTTGGAGTCGCCCTTGCTAGCCACAGAAACCACAGTCGCCGTGCATACGGACTCATATGACGCCCTCAAGGAACCGCATATCACAGGAAGTAAAAACCTGCGGAGTCGAGCTCAGGGATCGAACTTCATCGGCCCCGAATACACCGCGCTATTGGATCGAATTGTGCGTGCAGCTGAACAAACACAGAGCCATGGCAGTCAGTATCCTATCACCCTAAGTTCGTCCAAGGACCAGCTTCGGTAAGACCGATACTGGAAGCCGTAGTCCTGCGGTGCCCATACCCCATCGGAAGATATGAAGACAGCACCTGGCTCGAGGTGAGTTATGCCCTTCGCGGCGAACACCGTGTAGATGATCGTAAGGTCAATAATTGCCTGATCGAACTGAAGCCAAGCGTGATAGGCCTCCACGTGTTCTGGGGTCAAAGCCGGGGGAGGAAGGTCTTGTGCATGCCTCCTCGCGACGACTTCATCGAATTGCAAGACGCCATCCACAAACAGATTGCCAATTTCGAGAGTTAGGGAGTTAGCTCTGAACCGAGGCAATCGCTTTTTGATCAGCATTTCGACGCCAGAAGCGAGCTCCGCCGAAACAGCAAGACACTGCGTTGCGACCGGATTATTCTCGGCATACCGATCCAGCATGATCTGAATGTACGGAGCGAACTCCATAACTTCGTCTATGTTCATTCCAAGCACCAAATTCGCTGATGGTGGTGCAGTATCGCAGAAATCCTAACAAGCCGTTGGGATGTAGAACGAATCGGCGATCACCCTAAGGTCGTCATCGTCAGACTCAGAAAAGCTTGACTCCGCCATCACCGTGAATCACGTCTGGGCCGCGACAGGGTGCGTGACCACTTATCCTAAGCAGATATGTAGGCATTGCGAGGCTCGGGATGAGTTGTACTGGTTCCAACCTTCACGCTGACATTAAGTGGATTTACGGCCATCATCGAAACCGATGCTGCCAATGCTGTTGTCAACGCCAAGCTGCGACTTCCCCTGGTGGCATCGTTCGAGAATGCGTTTGGCTTTGTGAAGACCAAACGGTGCCGGTAGCGCACTCAGTCTTTGCGAGTCGATCATCTTCTCTAGCTGTAGGATAGCCCGTTCCAATGGGCTGACGGTAGCTGGTGTGGGTCGCGGGAAATATCGAGCATGACCCGAGTTGATTGACATCATGTCACCTCATCGGTTGTTATTATCGGCGGGTATAGCGGCAAAGATGACAAATACGCGGCATGGAACTCGGCGTTCCATCCTGTGGTAAATGAAAGCTTGCCGTCGTCTCGATTTGAAACCCTGTCTGGTAGTGGTGGCCTACGGGAACAAGTGCGTCGGCGAGGTCTTGTCCAAGGATTCTGAGGGTACAGAAACCGAGATCGAATATTTCGCTCGCCACGCTAGCGTTTGCAGAACAGTGCCAGTAACACGCCAAAGTAATGACTCCGGGTCTGCGTGAGAATGACTGTTGTGGCCGTAATCGGGTAATCTGTTTATCGTCGGGTCATTGTAAGAAATTCTACACGGTTGAACGGGTTTGCCGACGTGCGAGAGCGAAGGGGTGGCGGACTGTTCGAGGATGCGTGATGATCGAACGTGCTTTCCATGATGCCGACACCGCTGGTAAGCCCTGGAAGCTGGCGGCGGATACTCTGAACATGGATGGACGCAATCATGCCGTCCAGTCGGGCAACGCTGTTCTCGATCAATGTCTCCGATATCGATGCACCACACTTGGCGAGAAGTGTTACCATCCCCGGAAGTGTAGTTGACGGAATCTCCAGTTGGAAATGCTCGACGGGTTGGGGTCTCTGAAGATTGTTTCGAGCGCATTTGCCGAATTTGTTGGTCTTTCAACGTAGATGACAGTGCTCTCCTCGAAAGTCGCATCGACCCCAAATTCCGCAAGAAGGGTGGCCTGAACGATCTCCTTCTGCACCTCTCCGTAAAGTGACAGATACATCTCGCTTGCATCCTCCATGCTACGCAGGTTGATGAGCGGGTCCTGTTCCGAAAGCTGCTGCAAGGCAAGCCACAATGCCCGGTTTTCCGACGGCCGCCGTGCCACAACACGTGTTTCAATTGTTGGCGGCGCAAACTGGTACATAAAAGCGCGTCCCGTGTCCGGTCCGATCAAGTCGCCGATCCGCGCTCCCGCGAGACCTCCGACCTTCACGATCTGTCCGGCTCTGGCGTGATCACATCTGCGCAATCCCGGTTCGCGGAACACCTGGAGGCTCGTTATCTTGGCCGACCCGGTTGGCAATTCGATAGTGCCGCGAGCGCTTACAGTTCCGGCTTCGAGGTTAATGTAGGCGAGTTTTTCGCCACCCCAGCCGCGTTCAATCTTGAAGACGCTACCCCGTACAGGGAGCAACGGGTCGGGAAGGCGACTGGGCAACAGAGTTTCTATCGCATCAATGAGATCGGGAACCCCGCTTCCGGTCATAGCAATCCCACCGTAAGCCGGGTGTACAAGACCCTTGGATACCTGTTTCGCAATGGCCTTTTGCAGCCTCTGCGTGCCCAATCGCTCGGGAGCGACGATATAGTCGTCAAGTAGAGTTGCATCGTCCAAAGCAAGTGTTTCACACAACCGGGAAAGGTGGGGTTCCCGCTCCATGTCGACCGCTTCTACTACGGCACGACGGCTACCGATATTGGTGACGCTCGACATGGCAAGTGGCCGGGCGGCCAACTGCCGGGCGATATCGGCTAACACGTCCTCGTACCGCGCTCCGACCCGGTCAATCTTGTTCACAAAAAACAGGAAAGGAATTTCCAGTCGCTGAAGCGCACGAACAAGAACTCGCGTCTGGGCCTGTATGCCTTCAACGGCCGAGACGACGACAATCGCGGCATCCAGCAATCGCAGCACCCGTTCCACCTCGGCAATGAAATCAGGATGGCCGGGCGTGTCGATCAGGTTGACGGCAAGGTCACCAATCCGAAACGCCGCGACAGCGGCAGCGATAGTGATACCGCGCTGCCGTTCCAGTTCCAGACTGTCCGTCTGGGTATTTCCGCCATCAACGGTTCCCAGCTTATCAATGGCACCGGTATCAAAGAGGAGTCGTTCAGTGAGGCTGGTCTTGCCTGCATCTACATGGGCCAGAATGCCCAGATTCAAAGTGCGCATGTCCAATCATCTTCTCAAAATTTCTGATCTGAGTTTTTTGAGAAGGGACTCGGCGCATTGGGACCTCCACGTGAACATTTATCGCAGCCGCCTTTGAAGTTCAGGCAGGCAAGAGATGTTAGTGACAGCAGACGAGGATCGTCAAGGGCGGATTGACGCTAGAATTTGGGGCGACATCGCCCGTCTACCGGATTGCGGCGTAGGCTAAGCGGCCCTTGGCACCGTTATTGTGCAGAGGTTTATATGGCGCTCAACGGCATATTGTGGGCTAGTCGTATTTCACCGTTCTTGATCCATATTGGCTGCCCAACGCACTCCAAATCACCATCAGCCCATCACCGTCATTACATGTGATGATAGGCTACGCCCTTGAAGTGCGGGCATGTGCGAGGCGACGGGTTGATTGGCACGTTTGGGTGGCTCACGCCGCTACCAAGTGCGGTCATTGATCTCACGTATGTAGGCCATGTAGTCTATGCAGATAAAGTACGGACACAGTAGAGCGATTTTTTTAATGGCGGACAAATACAGACTTCCCGAAGAGTTTTTCACCTGCCGGTTTCTCGTTAGACGCATCGTGCCCACCGACGCCCAAGCTATTTTCGAAGGGTGGAACACTGACCCCGAGGTGACAAAATACTTGACGTGGAAACCCCACTCCGAGTTCAGCCAGACACAGCGGGCGATCGAAGGAAATTATACTGCATGGAATGACGGGACATCATTTCCGGCTGTCATCTGCCTTCGCGAACGGCCACACGAACTAATCGGGCGTATTGATGCACGTCCGGCTGGTCACAAGGTTTCTTACGGGTGGCTTGTCCGAAGAAACTGGTGGGGCCGAGGTGTTGCAAGCGAGGTCGTGCAATTCGTTGTAGAACACGCACTTTCGCATCCTCGCATCTTTCGCACCGAAGCATCTTGTGACGTCCTGAACACGGCTTCAGCAAGAGTGATGGAAAAAGCCGGAATGACAAAGGAGGCCGTGCTTCAACGGTACCTCTTTCACCCGAACATTTCGGATACGCCGCGAGACGCCTTCCTGTATTCCAAGGTACGTTAACTGCAGTGAAATTACGGGGCCTCCAACGTCCGCATAGTCCCGCTATTTTAAGACCTATCTTGAATTCAACCGACAATGTACACATCCCCCAAAGAGGCAATGCGTGTCTATCGGACGCGGGGAACTACCGGATTTTCCAGAAAGCGACGTCGGAAAGCTCCTGCAACGATCACCCCCATGCCGAATCCGCATATCACTTTCGCTAGCAAAAGATCAGGCAACGAATAGGATACTAGCCAATAACAAGTCCCAAATGCCAAGAACGATGTCGCAATAAGGCTAAGCTGGCCGCCAGTGGCTGGCCGACGAAAAGCCACGAAATGAAAGCCAGCGACGCCCCCCACCAAGCATGGCACAAATTGACCGAGAGTTGTCGTCGGCTTCGCTGCAAGCGTATCCAACAGGCAAAAGATGAACGCCAACAATCCGGTGCCGAGTAACTGCAAAACGACGGCCCCGACAAGACGTGTTCCGCAGGAATATTTGGGTTTCGAATAGCGAAAATATGTGACCAAGACGTCCTCCTCTGAAGTCGTCGCCTTCGATATGCTGCGACCGCTTCAAATTCGTACGACCTCAACCGAAGTTGAGGTCAAGGGGGAGTCAGTGGCGTGCGAATTATTCGTCAATCGATTTCTGGTTCATTGATGACCGCCAAGACCCAAAAGTCATCATCGTGCTCAGCACCAATAGAAGGCATCAACCCAAATCTTTCGTGAAGGTCGCTTTCGATGTCCTTATGGTCCGCTTGGCTGCGTCAATTTCCGAAAAGCGTGCCCGGGATCACAGTTATTGGTATGCGGGGCGGTTCTCATCGTAACTGGACACCCAATGGACCCAGACGGAGACTCCCCTAGCCTTCAACACTTCCATCACCTGTCGATTGGGATGCCCCGGAGTCGTGACCTCTTCGTAAAGCTGGTCGTCGAGGATACGGACGCTTCGTAGACTGGGCATGTCGAGCAGAGCCGGGATGTTGCTCAATGCAACCCCTGCACTGATGGTCTCGACCTTGAATGGCGGCAGGAGGTCGCGAAGGTCCACAGTCCCGATCATCGACGTTAGATCGAGGCCTTTGATGTTCGGGCAGTGCTCGATCCCGGCGAGGTTTTTGATGTCAAAGATATCGTTCTCTCCATCCCAGAAAAACCAGACGTATCGGTAGACGGAGTTGCCTCCGTCCAGAACAAGCTCATCGATCTGGTTCAGGAGTTCGGGCGTGAGTGGGTAGCGATCCAGATAGGCTCGAACCGCAGGAATGGGCTGGTAACCTTCTTTTTCAAGATCGACGTGCCGTCCAAGAACATGCTCGGCGAGCTGTTGTGGAGTCCCGAGATCGATCAGCCGCTTGTCGATCAAGCTGGAGAGGATCGCGAGCTTGAGGTTAGGATCGTCAAACGGTGCGCCCGGCGTATCTCCAGACGTTGGGTAGCGTGATGCACTCGCCATTCGCGGCCATCCAAGGGTTGCCAGGACACCTCCCGCGGCCACAAGATCACGTCGTTTCAGCATGAGTGCGCTCGTATCTCCATGACGTTGAGTCATTTTACCACGCTGAACTGATGTACAGTAGCAGTTCTAACCGAAAGTAGCCTACCCTGGCGATACGGACGGTGGCCATGCCTCATTCCATCTGTTCGTGAAGATTCGGTCCAATGCTGCCATCATTAACCGGCGATTGCCATTTGAACGCGACAATGTCGAAAATCGTTTTCTGCTTCGTGCCGTATTGCAGACGTTGCACAGGTCAGAAAACCCACTATCATCAGGAATAGTTGAGTGATTTGAGTGTCGCGACAGGTGCGACCTGTAGCTTTCAGTAGGACGCTTGAAACGCCATGGCTCTGGGCAACACACGGCGTACCTCGATTGCCAGTACGACGCCCCCAGAACGCCAAGTGCCTCCCAAGGTCATCTTCATTTCAGCGTTGGCTCACGCCATCTTCGTTATCGCTGCATTGCTCTTACCTTCTGCTCCTGAAGGAGCGGCTCCATCAGAGGACAGCATAGCGGTCGAAATCATTCCGCAACTCGAAACGCCAAAAGTTTCGCAACCAGTGTTCCCACAGGTCGCTGTGCCAAAAGCCGGAAAGGTAGAAGAGGCGCGAGAGTTCAAGGAAGCAAGCGCAGGACAATCAGGTGTAAATCCATCAAAACCAACGGACAATCCGTCTCAGCCTGTAAAGCCTACGCGCATGTTATCTGAAGTAATTCTGGCTGATCGTCGTAGTAGCCAGGCTAAGGAAGCTCTTTCACAACTCGCTCCCGCCGAACAGATCGAACAACTTTGTAATCTCGAAGCGATGGCCCAAGTTGCTGAATTCAACAAGGAGCTAAAGCCTGACCGCGTTGTCGCCTACGCAATGGCCGATACGAAGCTTGAACGAAATTCGTTCTTGGCTGAAGGAGCGGCTGTGCATAGCGGGAAAAGCTGGAGTCGCCTTCGATTTAAATGCGACCTTATGCCAGACCACAAAAAAGTGAGTGCATTCGAATTTATCGTCGGCGAACCTATACCAAGAGAACAGTGGGCCGATCACAACCTGCCAGACGAAGAGGAGTCATTTGACTAGGTCAAAACAGGCGTCTTCTCGAGCCCAACAGCAGACGGAAACGCCGAGAGTTCAAGTCCGCCCCGCCGAAATCGGGCATCCTTTGCATGTCCGCAAACAGGTTCGAGGAACGTAAGCCTCCGCCCCCGCCACGCGCCGCAGCCCGTCGCGAGGCTGCGTATTCTCTGGCAACTTCACCTCTTTAGCTAGTCCCAGCGCCATGAGAACCTGGATGAGGGTCCAGCCAAGGTCGATCTGGCCTCTTTCCAGGCCCAGGCGTGCGGATTGCGGGAACGCGTGGTGGTTGCCATGGAAGGCCTCGCCAAAGGTGACCAACCCGAAGGCGGGCAGGTTGTAGCCTTGAACCGCAACATCATCGACGCTCCAGCCCTGGTGGCCGCGGCGATGAGCGAAATGACCGATCAGCCAATGCCCCGTCAGCGAGACCGAGACGCGCACCGCGATCCCCCATACCAACCAACTCCAGCCACCGACGAAGAAGAACAACGCTGCCCATGGCAACTGCTGCGCCATCCACGTCCTTTCGAGGAACTGGTAGAATCGGTCTTCACGCACAGCCTTCTCGATGACAAATGTGGGCGGCTGGCGCAGTTTCACCGCGCAATGCATCTGCCACCAGGCGTCCGCAAGGAACCAGCGGCGATGGGCATGAAGCGGATGGCATTCGTGCTGGCGCTGTGCCCAATCTCGGATGTCATGGGCATGGATCATGCCGAAGGGCCCGGCCATGCCAACCAGCGTGCCCAGATAAACGAGGATGTATTCGACTGCCTTGCTGGTCTGAAACGAACGATGAATGAGCAGGCGGTGCATGCCAACCGAATGACCGGCGCAAATAGTGATCGCCGTTGTTACCACGAACAGTGCCAAGGCGTCCCAGCCGAAAGTAGCCGGGCCAAAAACCAATGTAATCAGCGTCAGCGAACAGGTCCAGATCGATTTCGATGGCACCCAGACCACGTTGCCATCGGTCGCACTGCTTGTTGGGCCGGAAATCATACGCTCGGTTGAAACAGTCCGTGTCACTATAGAAGGCATCATTAACTCCCACTTCGCATTGCTCTCGCCTTGCAAAATCGCGGATGAATCTATATTTAGCTCATGAGCTAAATACCTATTGCTTTAATTTAGGCATTTAGGCAATAGCCAAAATATTTTGAGGTTTGGTATGACGAATGAGAAGTCGAACGAGGAAATGGAAAAGGCGTTGAGTTCTGATAGTTCTTTCCAGCGCGTCTTCGAGGCACTGGCTTCGGCACCGCGCCGACGTATTCTTGCCTATCTGGCACATACCTCATTGACGGCGGGCGAGATTGCGGCACGTTTCGACATGTCGAAACCGTCGATTTCCCAGCATCTCAGCGTGCTTGAGAATGCTGGGCTGATTGCCAAGAAACGGCAAGGGCAGTTCATCCACTACTCAATCATTCCCAACAATCTGGCCAACACGCTGAACAGTTTTGTGCAAGATGTCTGTCCGATCGCCCGTCCACTCAAAAAGGAAAGCCGCCAGATTGCCGATTCAAAGACGGCTTCGCGGTAGCGAGTGAATAGCGCTCGTAGATACTTACCCTCAATGACCTTCACCAGATGTAATTTGGACGTTTATCAATGCGTTTACCGGAGAAACAGTTACGCTTTGCGCCGATCGCCCTCGAAACGCTCAGCGCGCTTGGCGCGGCGGTTACTTGACCGCACCATCGAGATAGAGGTCTTCACCTCGTTGCAGCGGCGTGAAAGTGAAGTCGTCTTTTCTCAAAAAGCGGTCGAACCAGCCCAAAAGATCGTCTGCGGTCGCCGAGTTGCGATAGCCGACCAGCTTGACGGTCAGAGGAGCACTGAAGGCTATGTCAAAGGCGGTGTCGAACTGGGTTGTACCAGAAAGCTGAACAGAAAACGTGCCGCCACCATCGTGACGGATGGAGATTTCCGCGCGAGAGAAGAACTCGTCGCTGTAAATGGTGATGAGGCCGGGGGCTTCCCACCAATCTTCCCTGGTCAAAGCGTTTGGAGTTCCTTCGCCCTGGAAATCTATCAAGATTTCTTCAAGGCTACGAAAATCACGGTTCTTAAAGCGCTTCAACGGAATTTTGAGCCACTGTGTATCCAGACCCGGATTCAACCACTGAGAGACGTCATCCTCGGGATCATTGTTGGGATCGAAGAAAAATTTCGGAGATTTCACTTCTAAATCCAGTACGACGTAGTCCTCCAGCTCCTGACCAGGCCAAGAGCCACTTGAGGCTCGCAAGGTGATGCGTGGCTCTTCGACTGAAAGGTCGAGAGGATGTTTCTGATAAACCAGTCTGAAATGTCTCATGCAGTTCTCCGGTACGAAAACTCTTCGCGGATTTCGCAAGATAGCGGTTGATGGTATATTTTGTCATGGCACATCTTTCAGGAACAGACCGCTCGTAACTGTTGCTTCTCCCCGAAGCGGTGGGCGGCTAGGCAGAGCCGGGCAGTCCGGTTCGCTTCAGAACGGCTGCTTCTTCCATAGCCAATCTGAAATCGACATGCCGCTTTCCACCTTTATTTCAAGCGCGGACATAGTCCTGCAATGACCGCTTCGGTCAATTTTTGTCATGCCAAAGAGCGCCAATAGGAGATATTGCAGCGGCGTGAAATTCGTTTAGCTTTTCTCGCATTGACGACCGAGAGGACATTGGTGTGGCTATGGGAAACAACTTTGTGGCATCATTGATCCCACATGACGATGGCGCAGCGAAGCATTTGCCAGGGATGGAAATGCCGGATGTTACATTGGCAGCAACCGACGGCACGACTGTCGACCTTAGAGGGCCAGGTCTGTCCGTCGTATATGCCTACCCACGCACCAGCCCGCCGGGTGGCAATGCGATTGACGGATGGGATGCCATACCCGGGGCTAGAGGCTGCACACCTCAATCTTGCGCTTTTCGCGACCATTTCGCGGAGCTGAAGGGATTAGGGGCCAGCCATCTTTTTGGCCTTTCGACGCAGACGAGCGAGTATCAAAAAGAGGCTGCAGAACGGCTTCACTTGCCGTTTCCATTGCTTTCCGATCATTCACTTTCTCTTGCGAAGGCCCTTAGCCTGCCGACGTTTGAAGCGGGTGGTTTCACCTTGCTCAAAAGGCTGACGATGATCATCGAAGATGGCAGGATCAGGCATGTCTTTTACCCTGTAGACCCGCCTGATAAAAACGCCGATGCAGTGATCGCCTGGTTGAAAACAAACTATCATCCGAAAGCACATGGATGAGTGTTTTGGCCAATTGTGGCGTCACTCCTCGTAGCGGAATACAGTATCCAGGCTATGCAAATGAATAGGTGCCTTCGTATGCCGGCAATCTATCTTTTGCGCCACGGCGAAACCGTTTGGGGGCTTACTACTCCCTAACTGAATATCATGCGCAAATATCGCTCGGAGTGAGATCGCCGGGACAGCCTCGAGCCAGTGGGAGACATGGGTCTACCTGTCAGTTATGGCCATGTTTCCACCCCTTGTCAGCTCTTCGAAGCAACAAACGATCGCGCTGAAAGCGGACCTTGCAGATTGCCACCGCCTTAGGACCATATCTGACGCAGGTTTCGCTGAGACTGTCCCAAAACTTTGTGGAATGGTCTCTCCAAAGAGTTTGGGGTCCTAGAATTTCTGCTTCAGGGACAGCCTACTGGCCCAGTCGTGCCAGTAGGCTGCGACGGTTGAAGTTTGCTTCACGATATGATCAGCGGCCGGCGGGGCCGGCCACAAGTCCAATTGATAGCTATCTAACGGGATGTCATTGATATTGGTGTTCAGTTCATTGGCCGCCTGCATCGCCCGGCCTTGGTACCGCGCCCGATAGGACCCGGCTGGCACGGCCATGCCCACCCCTTCATCGGCTGCCCATTCCAACAAGGTAATTCCCCCTTTGGGTGCTTGAAATGAGACTTCCACAATCTCTTCCCAACTGTCATCGATGCCGGGGTCTGCATCGAACAGGTTTATCGTGATGCCGACAATGCCTGTGTGCAGGCCGGTCATCAGAAACAATATTGCTGGCTTTTGTGCCCCGCACAGGCCATTGCGCTGGCCAACAAAACAATCGTCCATGGCCCCGTCAAATGAGCCATCCAGTTCGATATAGGCCTGTCCGTATTGGACCTCGACATTTCCTGCAAACAGTTCGGTCACGATATTTGTCCGTTTCCTCTGGCTATTTTTGAGCTTCACTCCACTTGGCTGGAGGGTACTCCTTGATTTCAACTGTACCGCCGGTGAACGCGATCATAACCCGAGCGCAAACTAAAGGCAGTGTTTCCGACCTCGGAATTCTTGTGGCATTTGCTACACAATTCCGTACGAATGTGCACATGTGAGGAAATGGGTGTCGCGCGCGCCGAGGGGGAAGTTACGCGGCGAGAAGCCGAAGCTTTTCGATCGCCAACAAAAGGAACTGCACCACATGTACGACACCGGCGACGACTTGATCAGCGCTCTTACCGAGGTGTTTTCGATCTCGCAGCCGACAGTGTATCGGATGTCAGGACGTGAATTGGCGAGGCAGGCATGATTACCAGGCGCGCTACGCTTACGTACTTTGCAGGGGCGTCTCTTGCCACGCTTTGGAAGGAAGAAGCCATGACGGCAGAGTGGACAGCGGAGAGCTTCGAGGCTCACATCAGAGCTTTTTTTGATGACATCGAGGCTAAAGCGAATGCCGCAAGCTCGACATCCCAAATTGGTCCGTTGCGAGATCAACTGAATCGGGAATGGCTTGGTGCCAAGCCCGGGGCCTTTCTGCCACCTGACATGTTCGATCAGCTCAGAGCGCGGCTCGGAGTGGTCGAGGACGTTCTGACCGACCGCTTTGTCGCACTGAGGGATGCCGGTGGCACCACTCAGGCAGATGAGCGTATCATCATCCAGCGCGATGGCCCGGTGACGGCGACATTCTTTTACGCACGGCACTATTCGAACAAGGATCAGCCATGGGATGCCACTGTAGCCCAACAGACCATCCAATTGACAGAGGAACGACTTGGAATTGAATTTCCACGGGGCCTGCGCGATCTCTACACTCTCCAAAATGGAGGACATACCGACTTCTATCTGTCCAGCACCGAGAAAACGCCACCCTATGAATTTGGTGGTTCATCGCATGCGGATATCGATGATGCCTATGACGTCTGGTTCTCGGCGCTTCCGGGCATGGACATCATGCCCCTTCAGAGCCTGCAAACTCTCGGCAGTTTCTCCGATACGATAGATTTCGGTGAAGTGGATGACACTTGGCGCAGCTATATTCCCGGCATAGACCGTCTCATACCAATCAGCAGTTATGGCTCGGACATTTGGCTCTGCCTCGACTACCGCGAGGGCCGTACAGCCCCCAAGGTCGTACTTTTCGACGACACCAAAGGTGAGCGTTCTGGCAAAAACATGTTTGCTTATGAAGCTCCTGACTTCGCAAGTTTCTTCGCAGGGCTCAGACGCCACGCGATTACGATCGAAAATGGCCTGAGAATGCGTGGTTTACGCGCGCTTGCAGAAGGCGGGTAAGGATATCCCTTCGAGATTTGTGTGTGTGTCGGGAAATACTCTGTAAAGCCCCCTGGAGGCTAAATGACCGCTACGCGATAGTGCCATATGGCACTGATAAGCGGGGCCAACTAGCGATCAATGCATCACCCACTTCGGGCAGGATGACTTCTTTCGCAGCAGGCCGATGATCCGTTTTGCGGACACCTCCCACCTAATCCGATGACCATTAATGGGATGTACGGTTGCTCCTCTACCAATTGCCATCGATATTCATTGAACGGTAGAGCTTCGGTCATACTGCAAATGTTGCCTTGGGGACTTTTTGAAAAATGGAAAATGTCGTTCACGATTCCAGAGCTGAAATCGCGCTCAAGCTCTTGCTCGATGATCTTCGTGACGGTGCAGCAAACGCGCGGGCCTTTGGACCCGTCTCAGCACTTACGCTCCATGGACGGCGATTTCCTCCCGCAGGCGATGATCCCGCGTGGCTCAAGCGCGGCCCCAAGAGGCATTGTTTCGCAAACGCGGCAAAACTAGCCAGCGAGCGCGATGATGTCTTCTATACCGAAGGCTACGCGTTCAACGGCGAAATTCCGATCCCGATGCAGCACGCTTGGCTTGTCGACAAGAATGGCTGCCCAATCGACCCAACATGGGAGCAGAGCCCAGACCACATCTATTTCGGCATCGTATTCCGCAAGGCCTTCATCATTGAGATGATGAACATTAATCGTTGCGAGGATGGCCTGCTCGTCTACCCGAACGTGCTTCACCGGCATTTCGGCTCGGCTGAATTACTGGAGGCAGTCATCGAACCCAGTATGGCAGCTTTCCATATTGCGCGTGGTGATTGACACGATAGCATGCACCTGAGGACGGACGGGGGCAGAGGTCGTGTTTCAGCGTATTATATTGGTAGTGACCACGGTGTCTTTGGCTTGGGTCGGAGCCGCATATGCCGATATCACCTTTGAGCGTGTTCCAATCGACGGCTCTTCGCCTGTTCTCCTGCTGAAGGGTGAGTTCACGACATCGGACAATCCTGACCAACTTGCGCGTGAAGTCGCCGCAAGCGGTGCCAAACTGATCACCTTCAACAGCAACGGCGGCAATGTTGCAACGGCGATGGCGTATGGGAGGGTGATACGGTCGCTCGGACTATCCACGCTTCAGCTTCGTTCTGCCGAATGTGCTTCTGCCTGCGCACTCGCTTTCGTGGGAGGTGTAAACCGACAGGCGGAGCCCGGCGCGATCGGAGTGCACCAGTCTTCTTTCTCCCCAGAATCCAGTCTCGAAGGGCACATCGCAGTCGCGGCCGTTCAGGCGCTAACCGCCCAGATCATGACGTACCTCGTCGAAATGGATGTCGATCCCAAACTGCTTCAACTGAGCCTGTCGGTTCCCAGTGACGATATGCGGTATCTTACGGCTAGCGAGATGCAGAACTATAAAGTCACCTGGGGCAACTTAGCCGATCTGACCAAATCTGCTTCAGCGTCCAAGGTCGCTCCAAAAGCTGTTACTGAGGCCCCACTCGCCACCGAGGCTCCTCCACCAACAACTGAGGAAAAAGCATCATCCTTCGTCACGGCATACTATGACGCCTGGTCTCGTAGGAATGTGGAGGCGCTCGCCTTTATGGAAAATGCGTATGCCGACACGGTCGATTTCTATGGGAAAACGACGCCGAAGGCTGCCGTGATTGACGAAAAACGCAACTTTGCGAATAGATGGCCCGTCCGTGCCTACAGCGTGAATGCAGGTTCGATGAAGGTAATATGCACGGAAACCTGCAAGGTTGACGGAATCGTTGACTGGTACACAAAACGCGATGTCGGGAACCGGATTTCATCCGGCTCCGCCGAATTTTCTCTGGTTTGGGACCAGAGGGCTGATGTGATCCTTTCCGAAACGAGCAAGGTTATCCAGACGGACAAGGACGTCTCTCAACCTGTACGTTTGATAGCCCAGTGGGCGGACCAGAATGCTGCCTGCCGCGGCGGCAGCGGTGACTTGCCGGAAACAAATGTGGCCTGTGAACGACGCGAAGCCATCAGCGACAAGCTGCAAGCTGTAGGATGGTGTTATGGCCGTGAGGGGGAATATGGCTATCAGATGCGCTGGCACGCCTGTGAAGCGACATCCTACAAACAGGAAAGCGCGGTAGGGATTGCGTTGAGCCCGACGTTCAAGCGACCGGACCCGTCCAGTTTTCCCGTTCGAGGTCGGTTTTCGGGCAAGACCGTTATGCCGGATTTCAAAGCACGTGATCGCGAATTCAACAGTTTCAGAACTCGTATTCGTAACGGTATGCGCGAAGGACCAAATTTCGCCGGCCGTTACACCCTTATCCAGATTGGGTGTGGCACGGGGTGCTCGTTCGTTATCGTCGCGAACAATCAAACGGGTCGCCCGGGCTCATTCCCCCGTGGCGGGGAAGAGCACATGTATCTGAATTTGGACTTTCGCCGCGACAGCCGACTGGTTGCCGCCCAATGGCTAAACTACGAAACTCAAACTTGCGTCATTGAATTCTTCGATTTCGACGGAGACATCTGGAAACCGATCACCAAGACCGTAATCGGCAACGACGACGCGTGTTATCGGACAATCGCCGAAAACCTCCGTTGAGCGAGATGCGGTCTCCATCAGTCAGAGCTTTTCTTCACCCCGGCATAGGCTCGGTCTGCTGCGGCTTTTGGCAATCGCTATTCGGCTCCTGATGTTTGATATGACAAGGCGGCCATTTTCGAACCCGCCTGGGAGGCAAGGCTCGAAGGCTCCTTGATTATCAATTTAGGTTACGCAGACTTCGCTAGCGGGCGAGGAACGGCAACATCGCCCAGCCCAAAATGCGACCGTAGCGTGCTTCCCTCATAGTCTTCACGGAACAATCCGCGCTTCTGTAAGATCGGAACGACTTCTTCTGCGAACAGTTCAAGCTGGCTGTTTATGGTGGGCGGCATCACGTTGAAGCCATCAGCGGCCCCGGTTTTAAACCAATCCTCGATAATGTCGGCCACCTCTTCTGGAGTGCCGGTCGCAACGAAATGTCCCCGCGCGCCTGCCAGTTTGCGAAGCAATTGCCTCAGCGTCAGGTTTTCCTTGAGTGTCATATCGACATAACCGATTACGCGGCTTTTCGAGGCTTCCACAGTATTGGGATCGGGGAAGTCGTCCCTCGTCAGCGGTTGATCTAGCGGGATGCCACTAAAGTCATGGCCGCCAAACCGTGCCGAAAGACGTGTCAATCCAACCTCGGTGCTGGTTAGCGCGTCGAGTTCCTCCCAAACCAACTCTGCCTCTGCCTTTGTAGACCCAATCGCTGCGCTGATCCCTGGCAAGATGACAATGTCATCCGCGCTACGCCCATAGCCGACGGCGCGTTTTTTGACGTCCGCATAGAAGTCTTTCGCCGACTCCTTGGTCATGTGTGCAGTGAAAATCGCCTCCGCCCAGCGTGCCGCAAATCCGCGACCCGCATCCGACTGCCCTGCCTGGATGTAAACGGGCCGCGACTGCGGGCTTTCGGGGACATTCAGCGGCCCCTTCGTACGATAGTGTTCGCCAATGTAATTCGCTGGCACGATACGATCGCGATCAAGATATTTGCCGCTTTCACGGTCATCAATAACGGCGTCGGCTGGGAAGCTCTTCCAGAGAGCGTCGACGGCTTCCACGAACTCTTCAGCAAGCTTGTAACGATCACCATGATCGACGTTCTGTTGGAGACCGTAATTCGCTCCAGCCTCGGGAGCCCATGAAGTGACGATGTTCCACCCGGCGCGGCCGTTAGAAAGATGATCCAGCGTGGCGAACTGGCGGGCAAGCGTGTAGGGGAGACTGTAGGTCGTCGATGCTGTGCCAATCAAGCCGATCTTGCTTGTATGTGCCGCCAGGAGCGAAAGTAGGACGATCGGCTCAAGCGAGCCGGAAGACGCCAAGCCACTACTGTTGCCGGCGGCAAGAGTGTCGGCAAGGAAGACCGCATCAAACTTTGCCTTCTCGGCAATCGTGGCCGCCTCTACGTAGAGGGAGAGATCGGTCAGAGCCTTGTGGTTGGATTTCGGATGTCGCCAAGCGCCTTCGTGGTGGCCGCGGGACATAAGGAAGAGGTTGAGATGCAGATGACGCGACATGATGGCCTTTCAAATGCTGTCGGTTTCGACGCCGAGGCTTTTAAGCAGTCTCGTTCGGAGCGGGGTTATTTCGATCTGGTGATCCCGGCGGGGATGTGGAACGGAAACGGCATGATCTTCAGCGATCTGTCCGTCTTTGAGGACCAGAATTCGGTCAGCCAGAAGCAGTGCCTCATCAACGTCATGCGTCACCAGGATGATCGTGGGCCTCTTGCGTTCTACAAGGCGCATCAATAGCGCCTGCATTTTCAGTCTCGTCAGCGCATCCAGTGCGCCAAACGGTTCGTCAGCCAATAACAAGTCCGGTGTTCGCAAGAGTGACCTTGCCAATGAAGCGCGTTGTTTCTGTCCCCCGGATAGCGTGGAGGGCCATACATCGGCTTTCTCCGCAAGGCCGACTTCCTGGAGCATTGCCTTTGCTGAAGAAGCGGCGTCCGGTCGCCGTAGGCCGAGCGTCAGATTGTCAAGGACACTTTTCCACGGAAGCAGGCGAGAATCCTGAAACAGAACCGAAATGCTTTCCGGCGTGCTGAAATGCCCCTTGGTTTCCGCATCATCGTCCAGCCCGGCGAGCGCCCGCAGCAGGGTCGTCTTGCCTGACCCTGATTCACCCAGAAGAGCGACGAACTGGCCCGCCGGAATGTCCAACGAAATCCGATCCAGAACAATCTTACCCTTGAAGCTGCGCGAAAGATCGCGAAGCGCCACAGCATTGGTGACGTGCACGTTCATGACCCCAACGCCCTTCTGTAGGAAAGCGCACGGGCCTCGACGATTCTCACTACCGCGTCAGACAGGAGGCCGAGCACGGCGTAGATGATGATTCCAACGACGATGATTTCCGTCTGGCCCCAGTCACGGGCCCTGTTCATCAGGTAGCCGATGCCTGTCTGGGTGTTAACCAGTTCTAGGACAACAAGAGCAGTCCAACAGAGAGCAACTGCAAGCCGGAGAGATACGAAGAACCCCGGCAACGCTCCGGGTAGAGCGACGTGCCGGATGAATTCACTACGCGTCAGGCCCAGCGTACGTGCGAGTTCGACATGGCCGATGTCGATACCACGTAGGGCGGCGTGGGTGTTTATATAAACGGGAACGAGCACGGCCGTGAAAATCAGGAACACCTTCATCGCTTCGCCGATGCCTAGCCAGATGATGACCAGAGGGATCAAAGCGAGTGTCGGTACCGCCCGCTTGATCTGAACAAGGCTATCTATGAGCGCCTCCCCAGTGCGAGTCAGCCCTGATAGCAGGGCAAGGACCACACCTGTGACGACGCCCAGAAAAAGACCTGAGTAAGCCCGTGCCGCAGAGGCTGCAAGATGGGGTAGAAGACTGCCGTCGACCAGCATTTCATATCCGGTCTTAATTGCCGTCGATGGTGCAGCAAGAGTACTTGGCGACAGAAAGCCTAGACGGGAAGCTGCTTCCCAAACGATCAGCACGAGGGCTGGACCTAGAAGCCGGAAGCCTGATGGAAGCTTTCGGGGGACGAGACTAACCGAGCGTCGGGAGGAATCGTTATAAAAATACCCTTCTCTCCGCGCACTTGTTATCCTCCCTGAGGAAATGTCTGTCATAAGACCTCCAAGCTTAGCGTGACTGCTCGACGACGTTGTCGAACGTGTCTACGAATGAACCCATCGCGTCGAAATTTTCCTTCAGAGACCCGGCTTGATAGAGAATATCGATAAGCTTCTGATGGTGTGGGATTGCCTCTGCAGATGTCTGGAAGACGAGCGGAGATTGCCCCGCCAGTATCGCTGCACTGTCTTCCGGCGACACACGCTGAAAGTCGGTGTAGTAGAATTTCGCCCATTCTTTCTCGTGCTCATTGCTCCATTTGCCAGCTTTTACGTAGGCGACCAGAAACCGTTTGATTGCCTCCACCTTTGCCGGGTCCGCAAGCACCTCGGGACGTGCATAGAAGTAGGAGGTGCTAGGCAGCAGCTTGCGCTCTTCAGGATCGAGCACGGGACTCGCGCCCACCTGGTTGGTAAGCCGTGTGACGAATGGCTCTTGCAGGACCGCAACGTCTACAGCGCCAGATCGTAGCGCATCAGGAAGGTCTGCGACCCGAAGATTTACCAGCGTGACGTCATCAAGCTTCAATCCGGCTCGGTTCAAGGCTTCGATAAGGAATACCTGACGGCCCGAACCCTCCACATAACTCAGTTTTTTCCCCTTGAGATCGGATAACTTTTCGATTTTCAGGCCCGGACGACTTGTAAGTCGGTACTGTGCGACTTCACGGGTAAAGGTCGCCACTATCGGCAGCAGGGTTCCTGAGGCTCGGGCTTGTATCGGTGGCGTGTCGCCAACATAGGCTATGTCCAAAGCTCCTGCTCTGATTGCCTCGAGGATGGCCGGACCTCCCGCAAAGTTCGGGAATTCGATATCAAAATCGAGGCTCTTACGTTGCCCACTGGCGTCCAGCAGATTGCGCACCAGTTCGGATTGATCGGCCACGACCAGCTTGGATGCGGGTTCGGTGGCATACGCGTTTACGCCCCCCACGCTCAAGGTGCCGATCAAAGTTGCGGCGGACAGGCGCAAGAAAATTCTACGATACAAGGAATTCACTCCGATTTTTTGTCAGCCATTGCTGACTGCCGCGGGCTTGGAATTCCTAAGAGGCTATCAATACACCACTAAAACGATAGAGATACTTGATACGAATTCAGGTCGGAATAGGTATTTCCATTCCTCAAAAACCACCATCGATAGACGAAAATTTCGGAATCAAGGAAATCATTCCACTTGCCTAAATGTTCAAAATATCTCTTCCCGAAGGCCGACGAAAGAAAGGCGCTTGCCGGGTTCATACACCTGAAGTGAAACGTCCGCCGAGCCGGAGGGTTACATTAAGTTGAGAAATGTCGACGACACTACTTGCGGAACATTTTAGCCCTCAGCAATATACGCTTGGGGCTTTTTCATGAAAAAACGATACTGGTTACTCTGTGGGCTTATTCTGTTCGGCATTTCGAAACTTGGAGAAACACCTTCGGGATATGGCGTAACGGCACCATCGCCGAGTTCTCCAGGGATAACGCATGCCCCGAAACCCAGACCATCAACAGGGAGCGGCGGGCAATCCATCATTCCTCCTGCAAATAACACTGTTACCCTGCCAAGCGAGACGGCCAAATCACGTTCCAGCCAGACAACGCAAACCAGGTTCGTCAGTGGGAACGGCGTCGCACTGCGTGCCGCGCCAGGCCCAAAGGCTCAAATCATTGATAGGCTGGACAAAGGTAGGAAAGTCGACCTCTTGCAACCAGAAGGACAATGGTCTCGGATCAAAGATACTCTGACTCAAAAAGAAGGATGGGTTGCAAGCAGGTTCTTGCAGGACAACGAATCCAAGCGGGAGCAAATCGTAAAACCGTCGGAACCAACACATAAACCTCCGCCGACAATATCACCCACGATCATCATTCAACGGATCATTGCCGAATCCGTTACCAACTATCCCGGCACATGCGCCTGTCCATACAGCACAGATCGCAGGGGCCGACGGTGTGGCAACCGAAGTGCATATTCGAAACCCGGAGGGTACGCGCCGATCTGTTTCGCGCAAGACGTTACGAAATCAATGATCGAAGCTTATCGCTGAGCAGAGCCACAAATACCCCTAATTGAAATGTGAAGTACTTTGTGCCTCATCTATCTGTCGAGCCACTCCGACTTTCATCTTGCCCCAGATATTCCTCTGAAAATCGTTGATCCCGATTTTGCCTCCGAAGAGCGCGCAAACAAGAGCAGGCGACATGCGCATCGCGTATCGGCTGAGTTGACCTGTTTTAGGACGTGGGCCTGACCAATTGGCGAGTACTTTGAACACAATGGGCACTCGATCCATTTCTGGAGAGCGCCCTTAGGAAAGCCGGACAGCGTCGTGCGCGACGCTGTCACTGCGGCAAGCCATCGATAACGGGCGATGGCCTGTAAATGTGTTGGGCTTGGTCCCGTCTTCAAGGTTCGCTAGCCATAGGCAGATCAACGTTTCGCTTGTCGACGTACACATAGCTTCGTTTGATTGCGCCCGGATCAGTAAGCTTTGGCGTGATGGAAACGATTGCAATCTTCCAGGTCGGAAGCTTTGGCTGCGGCGCAGGAATAATGCCACAGAGTACGGTCAGGCCCCGCCTCTCCATCCCTTTGATGTGGTCAAGGATGTCGTTGTACAATTTGCGACGGCGCGGCTCTTCGTCGAAGGAATTCTCAATCCAATCGCCGAGAACGAAGGATGCGAGGTCCAGGTACTCGGCGAGGTTGGCGATGTCGTCATCATACATTTGCGGGACGTCCGGTCTGTGTAGGAGGACGCCATCGCATTTGGCGGCCTCGCGGATCGCACGTTGGGTTTTCATGGGAGAGACGGCAACTTCTTGGAGATGGCCGTAGGCCTGAACAAGGCTCTCGAACGCCTTCTCTGGTCCGAGGGGCATCCGAGGTGTGTGAAACGCCCCCTTTTCGTAACCAAGCGCGACCGCGATCCTATCAAGGGCCTCTTCGCTTACCGTCTCTCCGCGTTCCACCCTTTCGACGGTGGAGATCGAAACCCCAGCGAAGTCGGCAAGCGTCGATATCTTCCAATTTTTTAGGTTCCGTGACCACCGTACGACGAAAGCAACAACCTCCACCGGGGGTGGCGTCGGTGCATCCGTTCGGCGCTCAGGCATCTGGGCAATCTTCTCAACGATATCTGATACGTTCATCGAGCAATCTCCTTTCAATGCTCGGAAGATGCCCCGAATTCGTCCAGAAAAAGAGTCTCGAAAATCCTTCAGTACCGAGGCCGTGGCAGGAAGTTCGACGCTGGTGAGGGTCGCCTGCGCTCCCTGTATCCCCCAGTTAGCGCCCATCGAGCCAGGCTGTCAAAGCATCTATATGAACTGCGAAGTCCCTGCCTTCTTCGGGGCCGCCCTTGTGAATGACACCAGCCACCCTGTCATCTTCATCAAGAACTGGCCCTCCTGACATCCCCTGGGTTAGCTTTTGCGTGACCTCGATTAGCGGAACCGCGCTCTTTACCGCGAAGCTGCTGATGTGGCCTGACCGAACATTCAAACTGTCCCCGGGTCCATAACCGGGATATCCGGCCGCCGTCAGTGCGTCTCCGAGTGACGGCGCTCTAGTCGCCATTTCGAACTCGAAGAATTCATGAGCAGGAATTGCATGGTCCAAGATCGCAAGGTCGCGGACGGCATGATGCTGTTTGACCCGTGCTTTGAAAACGTTTGATGGCTTCGAGGGATGATAAACATCGATCTCTTGTCCAAGCGCTTCCTCAATACAGTGAGCGGCGGTAACCAACCCCACGCCTTTCAAAAAGAAAGCACTTCCCTGGGAGAATTTGCCCTCGAAGTGTTCGATGACCCATACAGCTCGACTCTTGATTTGCTCGCGGGTCGGCGAAACCTTGATGGGCTGCGTCGGGAACGAGGAATTAAATCGGGCAGCGATCGCACGGAAGATTGGGTCGGATTGCCCCTTTACGCTTCCTAGCCATGAAATCTTACCTCTCAGGTGCTGGCTAAGGCAGCACTTCCCTCCGTACTCGACTTCGAATTTCTTCTGCGCGGTGTCTGCGCCCAAGGTCTCGATCGAATAAAGAGTGCTCCTGATGTTCCGGACAAACCGCCTGTCGACGTTCAAACCAGAATTGATTTTTAGCCCGGTCACGATACGGCGGCTGTGCTTGTCGCCGTAGTGCAACTTGCTCGGGTTGAGCTTGAACCCGTTGTCCGTGAACGCCCCGATCAGCCTCGGCGAGAGCAGGTCCGGGACAAAACTGCCTGTAAGTGGAACGCCTTCAGCGAACAGGCCCCCAGGCGGCTGATAGCTCGAGAACGTGATGTCGTCGGCATAGCGCGTATAAATGCAATGTGCCTCCTTGGCGATCGTCTGAAGCTCCTTGTCGAGTTTGAAGCACACCATGTTCGACAATACCGGGCTGGTCGGCGCACCTTGCGGAAGGACCCCCTGGTTGGTGCACAGACGGGCAATCACGAGAGCGACGGACTCGTCGACCCCGACAGCTTTGAGAAGACCCGCAACACGATTTTCCGAAATGGACGGAAAGAAGCGTTCGACATCCAAATTTACGACGAACTTGCTTTTCAGGTGTGAGGTCGCATTAGTCCTGACCGATCGATCAGGGACAAATCCATGGACTGGATTTCTGGGCGCATAGATTTGATCGAGAAGTGGCGCGATCGTCCTCTGCAGCATTTTCAGCCGCCGATCAGGCGCGCTGATAATTCTGGGCTTCCCGGATTTCGAAGGAATAGGGAAGTCTTTATACATCCGCCCCCGGAACCACCAAATCTTGCGCAGCTCGCCCTCGGAGAGGCAAAGGTGGCCGAGAAAGGTGGTGAGGTTGGTCATCTCCGCCGGGATGCGGACACGGAAGCTGACGCCGCCGAAAACGCGTAAGGGGTGTGGCACGAGGTCTCCCTCCAATCACGCCATGTGCATTCCGGCATACGTGGCGCGCACGATATTGTTGATACATTCGCTCTTACGCCGCAGTTACTACAGCGCGTATGCGAGGGGAGACCTCGTAACGAAATCCATACCAACTGGTTAGACAGACGGATAGCGCCTGAACGGCCTTCCAGATTGTTTCAACAGGGTTTTCGATGGGAAATAGAACTCCGCCGTCGCATGCGTCGTGGTCATCGTGGTTAGGGCACTTGTAGAAGGAAACTGAGGACACTATCTTCGTAGTGGCTCATGGCAGGAGCCTGACGCCCGTCAACGCAAAGCTGCTAGCGGCACTGTCGAAGAGAACCCTACCCCGTCCATGTCTGGTTCGGGCTCGGGAGTGGAGCGGGCGACACTCGTTGGAGCTGGAGAATCGGCATGCCGACCCCAAAGGTTCGTCCTTCGTCCGTCCACGGAATTAAGAGACTTGCAAAGCGGATAGCGTCCGAAAAGTCGTTGAAGCACACGGCTGCCCTTGATGAGGCAGCTCGCATCGCCGGCTACCAGACTTTTCTCCACGCCAAACGCAGCCTTTCGCGTGCGAATGAGCCTGCGCCCCCGCCAAATGCAAGGACATCAGCAGCTATGAATTCTAGCGACTTTCACACTCGCACCCGCTCTTTGTGGGTGGATACGATCAATCAGTTTGCATCCGGCGATGCGACAATTTCTTGGGACGACATCGACGATATTGTCCGTGTTATGTCTCCATTCATGGGCTCAAACAAAAACCACGCCCATCTACCGACTGGTGGCGGTTTCGATTTCTTGTCCGTCAGAAAGAGTGTCGAACGCGGTTGCATCGAATTCCAGGTCTTCTCCGGTTCCGCAATCATCGCTAAACCCCGTCGTCTAGTTCTGGAGCGGCTCTCTTCCGATCCGGCCCAGTCTTTCCTGATGCTGGAGCTTGGTGACTTGCGGCCTGCTGTCGCGCGTGATGAGGAAAGAACCGAACGTGCTAGTAACCGGCGGCAGGAAGAGTTGCTCGATCTTGGAGGTGGGGACTACGTTGAACGCGGAAGTGTCTATGAAGAAGACATTCCGGACACCGCACGCAACGTGGTGCGGCTTTTCAACGGCCAGGTGATGCTTGTCACGAAAGGAAGCATCTGGAACGGTACGTCCGTGACCTACAGCGGTGTTCACGACACCGGAACTCACTCGGAGATCAGGAAAGTTATCCAGGAGATTTCGGACAAATTGGCCGAAGGCTAGTTATTGCCACCTGAAACGTTATCACCCTTCTCTCAAGCAAGAGACGATGCCGTAGCCATATCGCTGCCCATGATCTCACCCAGGCTGGGTTTCGGTCACGGCGTCGCCTGATTTGTCACATGTGCGGCGATCTAGGAGACCTGCGGTCAGAGCCTCCACTTACCGGCATCTTTCCTCGCGCGATATGCCTCGAAGCATTGCTCGATGACAGGCGGTGGACGGGCGTCGCTATGACGCGCCCGTAGGGAACGTAAGTCAGCCACCAAATCAATCCCGTGGAAAGGCAGCGTCGCCGAAATCGACAAACAATGTGAGGCAGGAACAGGTGAACTGGTTGAGGTCCTACGTTTGCTGCAACTAAACGAGAGCGAGTTTGTCGCTAGATTACACAGTCTTCCTGGACATGAACTTTTGACCTGTGGATAAGGTCCGTTGGTTGCGGCGCATATTTGTTTCACTTGTCGGTAAAGTAGTATTGTCCATTGAAATACACACACGGGAAAAGCGTGACTAAAGTGCCTAAAATCAGCGATAGGAAGCGAAAAAAGAAAGAAGCAATGGAACAGGCACGGAAAACCGTGGCAGCCATTCCTACCCCTATCCGAATGATAATGGTGAAAGGTTTCCAAGCTGCGGAAGACAAGTTCAGGACATACGTATCGAAGCGCGGCGAGCTACCTACTGAAGTAACCGAATTCATCGATAAGGTGTCACGCGATACATTCGGGATAACAGCCGACGACACAGTGTTTCGATTTCCAGATGAATACTATAGCCTGAGAGAAGAAGACGAAAAGCACTGGCGGATCACAAAGCAATCGATCGAGCACGATGCTTGGTACCACACGTCATGCTTGGATATCGATCAGACCGTGCAGTTTCTTCTAAGTCTGAAACTGGATTTCAGGCATCCGGACGGGCGGCCAATGTCTGTAACAAAGTTGTTTTCTCGGCAGGGCGAGGCTGCGATGCGAGGAAAGATGGGAAAAATTCCTGACCACACAGTGGTTAATGTGGAAAGCTGGAGTAGCAAACTTGAGGCTGATGTGGAAAACTGGCGTTCCATGAAGAGACAAACGCATTTTTCGTTATCTATCAGACATCGTTGAAGTATGGAATCTGGTCGACGTAGCCACTTGGACAAATTTCCGGCACTATGGAGCAAATGCAACGAGATTCCGATGAAAGCTGACCGCCTCCCGGGTACTCAGTATTCTTTTCTATTCTGGCTTCTAGGATCATCACCATCTTTTCGCGATACGTTGCTCCGCCATTGACGCGCCTTGTGGGGAGGACATCGTACTCTGGCGCGTTACGATCCAGTTTTGAGACTGAGTAACCTGAAGTCGCTGAACCCGGGCAGAGGGCTGACCATTTGTCATCGAGGCCAATAATTCCTGCAGGTCCTTCTGGGGCTATCGGCATTGCGACATGGGCAAAAAGGTCTCCGCCGGTCCGTCGAGGCGACACTGCAAACGGAGTTCGGGCGCGCGAAATCCCTGCCTGGGAAACACCTGGATACCCTTCTTGACCTTCACGCCGCTCTTTTGGGGGAGGGTAGTTGCCGGGTAATGTAATCTAAGCTGCCATGGAACCTCTCGATCTTTAGTCAGAGGTTCCAATGCCAAATTTAGCCAAAAACGGATCGTTACCCCAAGATCGCTTCAGCATCGGAGGTTTGACGATCTGCTTACCGCGTACCGTGTGGCTCTGTTAATTGTACAGGCAAGCGGATAGTTCGGGAACCGTCAGGCGGTGATAAATAAGCCAAGTCATACCCATACCCGCCCAGCAGATGAGCAATATCACCCTCAAGATCGCACGGTGGATTCTGATACGCTTTGTCAGACCCGAGTATAGAGGGAGGAACTGTTCTGCAACAGCGGCATACTCTTTATTCAGCTTGTATCTCTGGCGCACCAAATCATTACTTATCGATGCCAGTGTCATCAATTGGTTCAAGACGGCGATGGTGAGAAAAATCACGAACAAGGTCGCTCCGACCGAAACCGCCAGATTTGCCCAGAACTCCACTCCGCACTCTTTGGCCAACTTGAGCTGCGTGGCAACAATAATCGTGGCAACCGGCACGCCCATTACTTGATTCTGGATATCGTGAAACGTCTTATGGATTTTGCTGGTGTAATCGTTGATGGCGTCTTCGGTCTTTGTCTTTATTTTCTCGTAGGAAAATTCGGATGCAAACAGCTTGTAGCCATCTTGCGCTTTTGAAACGAGTTCTCGCAGATGAGCCAAGAGGAATTTGAAGCGGTCATTTTCCGGCTGATGTCGGCATAGTTCTATGACATTGGACGATAGGATAGCCGCCTTCTGGTCTCTATGAATTTTCTCGAAAACGAAATCTTCAAGTTCGTCCACCGGCTTTGAAGTAACCGCACCAATGTCTGCAACCTTATAAACTATCGGGATGCGCAGTCGACCAGGGCCGAAGAATGTCGCTTCCGCCTGATTTGAATCGACGAACGCCGCAGCTTCCGACAAAGACTTCACCAGCCTCAAAACCAATCGATAGCGAGATACAGTTTCCGGGATCGTCGCATCATTGTAAGCAAATTTTTCGCTGATCACATAATAGCGCACGGGCTCTTTGATGCGATGTGCGCCAGCCGCGAATACTCCGTCCATATCATGAGCAAGTATGCCCAGTCCCGTTCGGGGCGTAGAAATCTCAAGCTCGACGCTACCTCCAAGGACAAGCGCGTCAGCATCGCACTCTATCAGGATACCGGAGTCACGGAACGCATCATCGTCCGTGTTGATGAAATTGAGCGTTTCCAGAATCGAGTGATCGGCAATATGGAGACGTCCGCCTGTTTGGGCCGCATTGAACGCCGTGTTCCGATACAAAGGAATCAGTTGGTCAAACGTAATCCTTGCCATCCCTATTCCCGTTCTCGTTCAAGTTCCTCTATAAATTCGGCAGGCAATTCCTTGAATGTTATCGTCTTCTTTTCGCGGTCATAGACGATTTTTCCGTCAGCCAACGCACTACGATCAAACTCTACCGACCATTGTGGTGTCTTCGCCTTGAATTTGACAAGAGCCCGCAAAGAACGCGGGTTCGGAATGAACCCGTCACCAAGAGCTAAATCGGGATCACCGAGCGCCTTTGCTAGGTCTTCCGGTTTTTCGGGATACAACTCGTTCGATAAAACTTCGAAATCTAATGGTATTCCCTCGCGCACATGCCTCTCGCAGATTTCAAAAGCCCGTTGCAAGAAAGCACTTTTGTCTTTTACGGCTCCCTTCGCTGGGTCGGCGAAATTTTCGAGAACACGAACAAGCGTCTTGGTGTCTTTGATATCTTGAACAGTTGTGTCGCAACCCAGGAACTCTTTGAAATATTCCGCTACATCGCCCTTCCCTTTTAGAAAGCCAATGTAGCGATCTGCGTTGGCCAACCAGGCCGTAATGTTCACGCGGCCTGCAAAACGGAATCCATCGAGATCGAGATGCATGACATCCGTGATATCTAGGTCGTTTGTGAGAGCTGCGCCCAGCCTGTCGTTGATAATTGCCACCATCAGATACACGTGGGCGTCCTTTTCGAGATGAGCGAACAACACATGCCCACCTGTCGCACCGGACTTCCTCCTCGCTTGCACGGTGAGAGTGCCCATTAGCTTTTGCGTCAGCTCCACGAAGTCTTGATATTGACCCTTTTCGAAATCCGAAATGAAAGTCTGCGCGGGATAGTCGGCAACATTCTCAGAAAATCTTCCATGTGCTTTAGAAGCTTTACTTGCGTACAGAGAATGCAATTCATTCACGACGCGAACGACCGTCGGCGAAACATTGAGCTGAGCCTTTCCAAGTCCGGTCTCGAAATCACCCTGTCCTTTGCGCCGCAAATCATGCACCGCGACTTGAACAACCTTGTCAA
Source organism: Agrobacterium sp. 16-172Ci (assembly GCF_053522725.1). Classification (NCBI taxonomy): domain Bacteria; kingdom Pseudomonadati; phylum Pseudomonadota; class Alphaproteobacteria; order Hyphomicrobiales; family Rhizobiaceae; genus Agrobacterium; species Agrobacterium sp. 16-172Ci. The sequence goes on along the minus strand of NZ_JBNWBW010000004.1, from coordinate 194,036 downwards.
CCATCGAATCTTCCCCCGAACCAATATACCCGAGCGCTTTTTGACCGCATACGGGCTGGAATTCAAGAGAAGCGTGTATCGCGACCTTGGAATTTTCCGTTAAAGTTGATTTCGTCATTTTCTTTGGGCCTCTTCCTCACGCATTGGAGGGACTAGCGCCTGCGTTTCCTCAGTAATTCCCTGGCGTTTGCAGTGAAAGTTCTGCCGTACTTTTGATCGGGAAAACTCCCTGAGCGTATTCAATGGTAAAGGCCAGCTTGTCGAGGAACCGATTTACCTCACAATCATCCGCACCACGGTCGACATTGATTTCAATTGTTTTCCGCTCTTGTCCGTATGGGACCATTTCCACAATTAACGTCTACGTTTTTGCTCTGCCAGGCGAACACAGCAGAGAAGATTGAGTTTTGCCATGCTCTCGGGCGACCCCGAAGCGATGGCATTAACAAGCCACGGGCGATCAATCGTGGTTAGCAAAAAGAGCGTCGGAACGCAGACCTTCGGACGTCTATTGGGAGGTATGAATTATTCCGCGCTCTCTTGAACATGCCCATCAATAACAGAGATGGACGTGAGACTTCTGCGACTTCCGGAACGCTGAAAGATTGTCCATGCCGGCTGCCCCTCGGCTGTCATGAAGGACGTTATGAAATGCTCCCCTTCCAAGGCGAGCGTAACCTCTGGCAGACGCCCATAAAGCGCTACATCGGTTACCTTGCGACCTATCAGAGAATCGAAGACATCAGTCCACTCTTGTTCTTCGCTCCAGCTTCCGCAGAGAATGGATTTGGCCCCTTCAATACGCCAACTCCATTCAATCATCAGGGTGTATTCCCCTTGCGATTGTCCCGGCGAGCCATCCAACTTCGAGGTCGGAGAAAGAGGGCCGAATTCAAGAAAGATAGCAGAGCCATGACCCCGCCAGACGTTAGAAAGCGAGCGAGAAAGGAGGGCGGCCCGATAGTGCTGGAAGAGAAGTGATGACAACTATGAAACCTTCTGTCGTAAAGACAGTAGCTCACGCGCCATAGGCTACTGTCAACCGTGTACTCCCTTAAACTGACTGCCAAGTAAGGGTCGCCAAGCTTGCCTTCAGATTTTCTAATTGTTTTCAGCAGGATGTGATGGGTTCAGTAAGTCCCGAATTTTAACTGGAGGCGTCGGTCACTACACATTCTGCTCGCAAGGATCAAAAAACGTATTTAGGGCGCGCCCGAACTATTCGTTGATCGAGAAGGATAAGCAGAGCGGCCGTCCACGACGATGTAGCGACAGCGGCCGCAGAATTTTTCGCCGCAACGCAGTTGCATGTCTTCCCTTGGGCATTCGTAAAAGCCGAAAATGTGGGAGGTATGCCTCGCTGGTGGCTCTGCGCTCTGTCTTCAATCGAGACGTCCCTTCTCTGAACTATAGGGACATTTTCCCCAGTCGTTCAAACAGGCCGTTGAGGTCTGCACGAGCGCGGGCGATGTCGTCACTGTCACCGTTGCGCTCGGCAAAGGCTAACTGGCGACGAAATAAACCCTCAGCGCCGACGAGATCACCCGCCGAAAAGCTGGCGATCGCCAGATCGCGTAGTGCCGTGCCGATCTCGTCGAGAATTTCGTGCTGTTCGGCGATTTCCAGCCGTCGACGCGCAAGTTCCACCGACCTGCCAGGATGGTCAAGCGCAAACTCGTTCTTGGCGAGGTTACCGATTATACGCAACAGCACAGGATCGTCCTTGCCGAAGACTATCTCGCCGCGAGAGAGAGCCTCCGCATTGAGCTTGCGCGCCTCTTCGAATTCGGAGGCTTCGTGCAGGCAGAAAGCAAGATCGGTCATTGCGGCGAGCACGACGTTCTCGTCCGCTTCCGGGCCGGCCTCAACGATCGCTAGCGCGCCACGATGCAGATCGATCGCTTCCTGCCACTTGTGGTCGCGGGCAAACGCAACAGCCCTGGCGGTCATCAGAGAGGCACGTTCCTGTGACGTCAGGAAGGGATGCCGGTCGTCGATCGCAAGCGCGGTTTCGACCGGTTCGAGATAGGCGGGGTTGCGTTGCTTCCACAGCACGAAGCCGCGGATCAGATTTGATCTGCCAAGCACATGGGGTTGGTCAGCGGCAGGGTTATCCTCATCCTCGACCAGTTGCTCACAGACACGGGCCAGTTCCAGAAGCAATGCCTCGACGCTGAATCGCTTCTCCGGATTGCGGATCATAATCCGAAGGTCCTCCAGTCGCTGTTCGGGATCGACGGCCGAAGAAAACTCCTCACCCATCTTTGTGAGCACCCGCTCGATCGCTTCATCCGCATCCTCGCGACCACCGGCCCGTGCACGGCGGAACAGATAGAGCGCCTCTTCCAGGTCGCGTCCCGTGCCTTTGCCCTCCTCGTTGGCGACGGCGAGCGTATAGGCCGCCCGCTCGAAACCGCATTCAAGCGCGGCGAAGAGCAACTGGACGCCCTTTTCGGCATCTTCCTGCACGACCGTTCCATAATAATAGGCAACGCCGAGATTGTTGGCACCACGGGGATTACCGGCCTGAAGGGCACGGCGATACCAGTAAAGCGACCGGGTCGGGCTCTTCCGGATACCGGTGCCGGTGCTATAGCGATGGCCGAGGCTGACCATGGAATCGCTGTCACCGCGATGGGCTCCTTGGCTGAAGAGCTTGACCGCGCGGCGATGATCTTGCTTCAACCCGGCCCTGCCGTCGGTGTAAAAATGGCCGAGATTGCCCATGGCCGTGCCGCATACGGCTTTGACGCCCTGCTCGTAGTAATCGCGTGCCTTGAGGAGATCGACTGGGAAAGGGCCGTCGCCGTGCTGGTACATGCTGGCGATATTATTCATTGCGTCGCCATGCCCGAGAGCAGCCGCCTTTTCGTACCATTCGACTGCCTGCACCCTATCAAGGGTAACGCCGCAATAGCCCTGATCGTAAATGTCGCCCAGTACGAAGGCGGCATCGGCATCACCGGAGGACGCCCGCTGCTTCAGATCGTCGAGTGGAACATCATAGAGGTCGTGCCAGCGCTTTTCCGGCGCGGGGCCTGCCGTGCGCTTCTCGAAATAACGATCTGCGAGCGTCGTCAGATATTTTTTCAACATGGATGGCATTTGGGATCGGTTCCGGCTGGGAGCTAGAGGGTAGGCTTAGCACAGAATATGCTGTTGCAGTCGAACCGATGTTTTTTACGCCCATGTACCGCCGGCTTGTGCCCTCGAAACGATCAATAGAACTGCGTGACGCGATCCGATACCGTTCGCGATAAAACCGCGCGATGCTTGCTGGCCTCACGCAGCGTGCCCAGAAGCGGTAAGGCTGCTCTTGGCGAAAATCGTTAGACCGCGACATTTGACATCGCTCAAATACCAATTATATAAATAAGCGATTGCACACTCATTAAAAGGTAGTCATGGCTCGTCCTCTTAGCCCCGAAAAGCGCGAAGCCCTGCTGGTGTCTGCCACATCCATGATCGCTCTAATGGGAACAAGTGCGCCTACATCCAAAATTGCCAAAGGAGCCGGCGTCTCAGAAGGCACCCTTTTCATCTACTTTGAGACAAAAGACGTTCTGTTAAATCAGCTTTTTCTCGAAATAGAAGGGCATCTGGCATCGTTCCTCTTGGAAGATTTTCCTCAACCGTTTCCCGGCAGGGAGAAGCTTGAGGAAGTTTGGAACAGAATTATTGGATGGGGACTTGCATATCCATTGGAACGCAAAGCAATGAGGCAGCTCAAGGTGTCCGACCGGATAACCAACACAAGTAAGCGGCAGTGTGAGACGATGCTGTCGAAAGCGCGTGCTGTGGTAACGGAGTGTCTGGCGGGGCATGCAGACCCTCAAAAGATAGATTTCTACATAGACACAGTTTTGTTTCCCCTGGTTGACAATGCCATCGATGCAATTGCGGCCACCCCCCGGAAGAAGAAGGAAATTGCAGCAGCGACTTTCGACCTCTTCTGGAAAGGAACTGCCGCCTGATGAGGAAGATTAAATGAGTGCGTACTTACGCATAAAAAGGAGACAATATGTCGAGTAAAGGATTTACGGAGAAGAACGTCGCCGACCAGTCGGGAAAGTGCTTCATAGTCACAGGAGCCAACGCTGGTATCGGTTTCGAGATCGCGCGCGTTCTGGCATCGCGTGGAGCACGTGTGCTATTGGCCTGCAGAGAGCATGCAAAAGCTGACGAAGCAATCAGAGGCATCAAGGCTGTTATGCCTACTGCCGATCTCGCCTTTCTACCGTTGGATCAGGCTGACCTTGAAAGCGTGGCCGACGCCGCGAACCGCGCCGCGCGTGAACCGCGCATTGATGGCCTCATCAACAACGCTGGTGTTATGACGCCGCCCTTGAGCCGCACACACCAGGGCTTTGAACTCCAGTTCGGCGTCAATCATCTGGGCACCTTCGCATTGACTGGCCGTCTTCTGCAAAAGCTCGCTGAGACACACGGCTCAAGAGTAGTCGTCACCTCGAGCCTTGCTCATGCAGGAGCCAGGATCGATTGGGACGATCTCAATGCAGACAAGTCTTACGCGCGCATGTCGAGATATGCGGCAAGCAAGCTGGCAAACGCATTGTTTTTCATTGAACTTGATCGACGCCTTCGTGCGGTCAACGCACCGGTCACGGCCGTTGGGTGTCATCCAGGCATGGCAAGGACCAGCCTTGGCCGGCACATGGGGCCGCTCCAGATATTAAATCCATTGGTGGGCTTGCTTCTGAACAACGCAGCACAGGGAGCTTGGCCCGCCTTGCAAGCGGCGACAGGCGTCGTTCGTCCGGGGGGATACTATGGCCCACAGGGTTTGAAGGGTGTCAGAGGAATATCCGGCGAGGCCCAGCCTTCACTGGAAGCGCGGGATGCCATCTCTGCGCAACGCCTTTGGGACATATCTGTCGAGATCACGGGCGTCGATCCGATTTCTCCATTCAGCGTCAGGTAAGCGCTGCCCGACACTGAAAACCTATCCATGATGGAGAGCTGCGTCATTCTCGCGTGGGCAGCTCTCCCTGAATCTGCAGTTGGGATGCCGATCAAGGCCAGACCCAGACTTGCTCAACACTTCGGATATTCAAACGTCGCGATGACCAACGTAGCAGCGGACGTCGTCGTGCCGATCCTAACCGGACATGCTGTCAAAAAACAGCAGTTCCCGCAATCAACCATCCAGCCGACGCCAGAAGTGCCAAGTACGTAAAGATCATTCCTAAACCACGCACTGGTCCCGAGGCTGACAGCATACCAATCGCATGCAAGCCGCGGCCGAGAGCCGACATTGTCCCAATAGCAACGACAACTCCACCTGGAGCGGATTGTGCCTCAACGAGGCCAAGCATCACGACACCAAGCGGAACATACTCGGTGAAATTTCCCTGCGCCCTGATACGGCGTCGCAGAAGATCGTCGGCGCTATCTCCAATCATGTCGCCAACCTTCATACGCCGCAACGAAATCGGAAACGACAGCGCGACAAGTGCGATAGCGAAACAGGCCGCAAAGATTGACGTAATGGGAAGTATCGGCATGTTAGTTCCTCGACTTGATTCCAGGACCGTCCTAATGAGATTGCGTTGGAGGTCAGCGACCATTCGCTGACCTCTGCGAGAGTGGACTTCTGGGAAAGAGACCTAACGGCCTGCATCAATGATCATCCCGCCGTCGGGCGTCAGGCTATAACCAGTGATGAACTGTGCATCTTTGCTGGCGAGGAACAGCACCACGGGCGCGATGTCGTCTTCGGGCGAGCCGTACCGGGCAAGGGCATTGGCCGGGGCCGGAATATTGGCAGCCGCCGCACCCCAGGTGTCGGCAATCGGAAGCACGTTGTTAACGGTTATATTGTCAGGCCCCCATTCGCGTGCAGCAACCCGGGTCAAGGCACGGACGGCTTCCTTTGCCATGTTGTATGGAGCATAGGGCACCAGACCCGTAACGCCTGCCATCGATCCGAAGTTGATGATGCGGCCCTCGCCGCTTGCTTTGAGATGGGGATAGGCGACCTGCATCGTCCGTAGGAAGGCAATCGGGCCCGTATCGAAATTGCGCTGCAGTTGTTCCAACGAAAGATCGAGAACAGACGATTGCACCACTGACGGGTCAAAGGCATTGTTCACGAGGATGTCAATGCCGCCCCATGTTGTTACAACCTTGTCGATTGCAGCCTTGATCGCGTCGGCATCGCTAACATCAACCGCAATGCCCAGTGCAATTCCGCCTGCGGCTTCTATGTCTTCCACAACAGCGCTGACATTCGTGGGTGTGAGAGAGAGTACAGCGACTTTTGCCCCTTCCGCCGCGAATAGTTTGGCGGTGGCGCGGCCGATTCCTCTGCCGGCTCCAGTGATAATCGCAACCTTGCCTTCCAGTCTTTTCATGGGTGTTTCCTTTTTCATGTTTACTGGTGCACCGCCGCTTCGAGAGCATACGGTGAGGGAACATCGCGAGCGTGGTTCTGCGTCGCGAAGGATGTGGCCAACAGGATGAGGCCAATGGCAGCGGGCATCGCACCCTTGATGTTGCGGACGCCGAGATGCGCCATTCCCGACAGGATCAGGTGATAGAAAATGCCCGCATAGGCGAGATCGCTAAGTGGCAGAGACAGACGGGCCAGGATCGCAAGTGGTCCGAGTATCTTCACGACGATCATGAACGGCACCAGATGGGCCGCATGATAGCCGAGATCGGCTTGGGCCTTTTCGACGAAAACCCTCTTGGTCAGGTACAGGGTCGCCGAAGACAGATACAGTGCCGACAAGAGAACGGTGCTGATCCAGTAAGTGTAGGTCATGGAATATCCCTCTCACCGGGCGTCCCGGCGAAATTGAGCATTGATCTTGCGCTTTTCGGATGACGCGTTGCATCGGCTACGAAGAGCTTGTAGAGAATTTGTAGGCTATAATGAATTTTCGCAAGTAGGATGAATTTATGACACTAGGTATGGAAATTCAGACTAATGACTGAAACCGGCTTTACGATGCAGGACGAGATGCGTCGCGCCTTCGCGATGCTCTCGGGAAAATGGAAGCTGGAAATCATGTGGTTACTCCATCAGCGGGTCCACCGCTTTGGAGAATTGCGAAAGGCGATCCCGGGAATTACCCAGCACATGTTGTCGGCGCAGCTTCGCGAATTGGAGGCGGACGGTCTCGTCTCGCGCACCGTTTTTGCTGAAGTGCCACCGCGCGTCGAATATGAGATGACAGAAAAGGCGCTTGGTCTCGGCCCGACGATGCAGGCACTGGCCGCCTGGTGGGAAGAGTACGGTAAAACTATCCCCTCGAAGTCAAATGGGCGTGGCCGTAAGCCAACCACGAGGGCCGCGGGAGAGAAATCCAAGCGTCTGGTATGAAACCTTGCTTCTTCTGGCAGAAGACCACTTATGTCCGTAGAGCGTTGAAAATCTTATGTCCTTTTTCGATCTTCTCCAGGAGTAGGAATGGCACGCACGCTGTTGAATATCTGGTCGCGATGGCGCGAACGCCTCATCGATGAACTCGACTTCTATATGGATCAGGCGGAAAAACGTATTCTCAGTCAGTTCAACAATATCAATGACGAAGCTGAGGCTTACGCCAACGACAAGTATACTCAACTTGCTGAAATCAGCCGCCCTGAGATGTATGACATGGGTGACCTCGCAGAGGCCGCTTGGGAAGAGGGAATCGAATATTATGAGATGCTCGACGACCTTCGGAGCCGCACATTCCTATCGGTAGCAGCGGGCATGTATCATGAATGGGACAAACAACTGCGCGAATGGCTGCACAGGGAGCTGTCTCACAATTTCAATATGGACCACCTTGGTCCCCAAATTTGGTCTGTGAATATCGATGAGATTTTTCGTCTATTCAGACTTTGGGGATGGGATGCCTCTTCCGAAGAATATTTCCAAAAAATCGATGCATGCAGGTTAATTGTTAATGTCTATAAACATGGCCCGGGTACATCTCTCGAAAGCCTAAAAGAATCTTATTCTCATTACTTGAGAATTGGGTTGCCGGACGAAAATGAGGCCGCGTGGCTAAAGTTCGCAGACCATTCGCATCTCTCCGTCACCCGCGAACACCTTCTCGAGTTTCACGCCGCCTTCAGGGCTTTTTGGCTTTCGGTCCCCGAAAACATATGGTGGTCTGATCAGCTTCAAATACCAGACTGGTTCCATAAAGCCGTAGCCAAAAAATAATACTCGTAACGCGCCCAATTATGAGAAATCGCCGAAAAAATTTTCTTTTCATTTACGTTTGAACCCTAAGAGCCCTGCCTCAACGTAATATCCGCTCGCCGACAGCGTGAGCAGTAATGAGGACGCATGATGACGATAGCAGCCACTATAGGTTTTGCTTCTCTCTGAGCCAGAGGATTTCCGACCGGAAACCTCGGCCAGCGAGATCATCGCAGGATACGAGGCAGGAGATCGGAATGCGTCACTCCCATAAAGTCGCCCAATACCTTTACCAGAAACGCGAGGGCCTCGGGTTCCTTTCCCTTGCGTCCATGACCCAACCGCCGGAGAACACCGGCACGACCTTGGCCGGGGGCTTGCGAATATAGCCCAGCCGCCAATCCGGCCGTCAGCGTAGCGGACAAGGAGTATTGGCACGAGCCGCACTTTGGCTTGGCCTTGCGCGTGCCCGCCGACAAACAGGCGAAAACCGCACGTGGTCACACGTTCTTCAACGGCAACGGTGTCTACCACGAGAGCGAACTCGAGCACCGCGTCAGCTCTGTGCTCCAGACCCTGTCTGGCCTTCGAGAACTTCAGTCGCAATACCCGAAGGTTCACTACACCGACGCCGACGGCGTTCTTCGTGAGCACACCTTCGATTACTTCATCGTTCTCAACGACGGCACACGGGTCGCCGTCGCGGTGAAGTATGCCCGCAAGCGAGCCGAAATGATCGACTTGCTCGATCGCATCTGCGCCGCCGGTATCACAGGGGTCGGCTCACTCGGAAAGTTGACGCCGCGCGTCGCGGACGCCGTCACCTTGATGACGAACGAGGAAGCAACCCACGAGGCATTCGAAAATGCCTACTTCATCCTCACATCTCGCCTCCACCACGATGACGCCGAATGTGCCAGACTCGTGGATGTGGTGAAACGTCTGCCGGGCCAGTTCCGGTTTGGTGACCTCCTGCGTGACGTCCATGCACGTGACAAACGCCGGACCGCCATCTGGCGTCTTATCGATCTCCGTCTGATCGCACCCGTCTACTCGGGCCGTATCGATGATCGATCCTGGCTGCGCGCCTGCGCCTAGCCGTTCCCAACCAAATCAAAATTCCATCCATCAGAGAAAGGACCATCATGGAATCCCGCACCCTGCCCGCTCGTCAATTCCTTCATTCCCTCATCGGTATGGGTCAAATGGATCGCTACCATGACAAGACGAGGAACGCCTTCTTCATTCCTGTAAGTCGGGATGACGTAGGCTATGTGCTCCGTTCAGAAAGCGATGTGGAATATAAGATTTTCCTCTCCCACCAGGAAATCTACGCCGCGCTCGACAGCAACAAAGCATCCATCCGATATGGCTATAACAGTCCCGCGCAGCAGAAAATCCGTGCCATCTTCGGCGATAAGCCATGGGACGAATTCGACGTCGAAGATCGTGATCTCGCCGTTCATCGGGAAAAGCTGATCCACAGATACGATGTGGAATGCCACCGCATCGGCAAGCTCCTGCCAATGTCCGAGAAAAAGCTCGGCCCGAAGCTGCTGGCGAGGAACCGGGAAATCAACGACGCGCTGTTCGACCTCGCCGCTGATGGCCGGGCCGACCAGAGAAGCCAGGTCGTCATTTTCCCTTGCCCAAGCGTTAAAACCTTCAAACGCGACTACGACGACTATCATAATTGCGACGGTGACGTGATGGCGCTTCTTCCCCGGCATCACGGTCCGGGTCCGAAGCTGTTCGCCCCGAAACCAGCTACGATCGCGTTCGCACACAAGATGGCGATGGCCTATCTGGATCGTCGCCGCCCGACCAAGGCACATGTCTATCGCTCGTATCTGGCTGAGCTTCAGAAGCACAACGCCGACCTCCCGATCCCGAAGAAAATCGGCAAGGTATCCCGCAAAAAGTTCGAAGCGATGATCGCGAAGTTCGACAAGTTCCACGTCATTGCGAGCCGTCACGGCGAGAAGTTCGCCATCCAGAAGTTCAAGGCGATCCGTCGGAGTTTCCACGTGGTCGCTCCTGGCCAGCGGATCGAGATGGATTTTGTCACCGTCGATCTGATCTCGCTTCTCGTGGAAACGGGTATCTGGAACGCCCTTCCGGAAACAGTACAGGAGCGTATTCCTCGCGTCCGCATCTGCTTCTGCGCCGCAATCGACGTCGCGACACGTTACATTCTCGCGCTCAAGGCAAGCACGAATCCGAACGCCGTGTCCGCCGTTGCCACGATCCGCATGATCATGACCGACAAGAGGCACCTGTCGTCCTATGTGGCCGCCCAGACGCCATGGATCGGGAAAATCAGGCCCCGGGTCATTTACACCGACAACGGCGCGGAATTCACCGCACAACGAACCGCCGAGGTGCTTCGCGCCGCCCGCATTCACGGCACCCGCCCGCCCGCCGGCGATCCTGGTTGCCGCCCGTTCATCGAAAGCCTTTTCCATTCGATCGGTCTGCTAATCGCACCGTATTTCGAGGGCCGGACTTTCTCTTCGGTCGTAGAAAAGGGCGATTACGATCCGCAGGTTCATGCCGCATTGCTGGTCGACGAACTGATCAAGATTTTCATCTTCGCGGTCTGTGACATCTACCACAACAAGCCGCATTCTGGCCTTGGCGGCAACACCCCGCATAATGCGTGGGTCGAGGCCTCCAAAGAATACGAAATCCTCTACCCGCCAGATGCCGAAGAAATGCTCCAGATTTTCGGCATCAAGACGACCCGCCGGATTTCAGACTACGGTATTACCGTATTCGGCATCACCTACTGTGATGCCGAAATCCAGCGGCTCCGGACCAAGTTCGACCAGGTCGACGTCGAGATCAAATACGATCCAGAATGCCCCGCCCACATCGCCGTTAAAGGCGACAAGGGCTGGTTCGTCGTTCGCAACACCATCGGTCTTGATGACAGTGTAACGCTCGCCGAATGGATGGCCGCGCGCAAGGAATTGCGTGCCAGCTACGCCACTGCTGCCGAGCAGGGCATGACGGTGATGTACGACGCTATCAATCGTCTTCGCGCTATCGGTGATGCCGCAACTCTCCGCGCCGGTCTTTCTCCAAGCGTACCGACCGCAAAAGACTTCGACCGTTGGGACTCGGAACTGTTCGGTGCCTGGATGGCCGCGCCGTCTGAAGATCAAACTCAGCTCCTCGCCGAAGGCCCGCTGCCCGACGATCCGCTGCGGATCGGCATGGTCATCCAGCGGCCCGATCTGTTCGTCCTCGAAAAATCCGAGGCCGAAGAAATCAAAGAAAACGAACCCACCGCCACGCAAGCCTCTGACGCGCTTGCTTCGGGCTTCTACTATGATGAGGAGTACTAAGATGACGGCAACCAACGAACTGCGCGCGCTGCGTGTGAGGGAAACCAACCGTTACTTCGAGACAGGCCGTTGCCTAGAACTCGTGAAGCGCCTTACGGAATTCGAGGAGCATGCCCTCGATTGCCTTGCCGGCGGCGGCTCGAGAAGGCGCTCCTTCATCGTAATCGGCGAGTCCGGTAGTGGGAAGTCAACCTCGCTGGAGCGAGCGTTTACGATGATCCCATCGTTTCAGCCGTACCAGAATGAGTATGGCGAAACGGTGCGTCCACTGATCAGTATCGAGGTGCCGAAACCCTGCTCCACCAAAGATTTGGCAATCCGTATCCTTCACGAAATGGGTCTGCCCGCGAGCAATCGCGCAAATGAGCATGAACTTTACGAGACAGTCAAACAACAGCTCAGAGAACGCCGCGTCCTCTTTCTGCATCTGGACGAGGCACAAGACCTCTTGCGGGCACCAACGGCAGCAGCCGTAAGGTCTCTTCAGGATCGCCTGAAAAGCCTCATCGCCATTCCCGACTGGCCACTCCACACGATCTACAGCGGCGTGCCGGACCTGGCCAGGCTGGTATCCGGCGATCTCCAGCTCGCGAACAGGTCATTGGTCATGCGGTTCGAGCCGGTGCGTTTTCCTTCTGACAAGCCGCTCATCGAAAAGCTTCTGTGCGACATTGCCGTCGACCATTGCGGTCTTGTGCTGGCGGACGAGTTGATGACCGACGACTTCCTGGGACGCTTGGTAGCATCCACGGGCGGTGGGCTGGGTACGATGATCGAGATGGTGCGAGCGGCTTGTTTCGCAGCCCTGGGACGAAACCGTAAAAATCTCACGGCTCGCGACTTCGCAGGTTTCTACGACCGTGCGTCGGGCAGTCTTCGCGGCGACAACATCATCACCTCGCCCCGGTGGCGCGACATTGATCGCAGCAATGCATTGACGGACCTCGTTGCCCAGCCCTCGAAAAAGAAGAAGCAATAGCCAAGAAGGTATCGCGTCATGGCACTCCCCGTCACCGTCGAGTTTCACGCAACCGAAACTCCCCTGAGCCTGGCATCCCGCCTCGCGCACGCAAATGGCTATCGTTCAATGCGAGCGTTTCTCGCCACGACGGGCACAAACGCCACTGCCATCGCCTCGGGCCACCCCGAAGCGATTTCATTGCTCGCACACTGGTCAGGTGTCGAAGAAGCAAGTCTCGTAGCGTATGCAATCGCGTCCGTCACCGCCGGAGCGACGTGGAAGCTTGGTCACGCATTGATGGGCCGTGATATGCGACCGGGACGAAATCATCGGTACTGCCCGAAATGTGTCGTTGACGATCTCGAAAACGGCAGCGGCCGTCCTTTCTCACGGCCCTACGTCCGGGCGGCGTGGATGACACGCGCCTTACAGAATTGCCATGAGCATGCTTGTGCGATCAAGGAAGCCCCGGCGTCCGCGCAAGAGCAAGGTGATTTCGCCTCGTGCGTAGCCCTGAATATTCCAACGATCAGGGAGGAGGCGGTCGACACCAGCGCAGCCTCCTCGTCTCAAATCGATCGATACGTGGTCGCAAGAATCGACGGTCTCCCTGCCAACGAGTTTCTCGACAAATTTGAAACCTATGTGGCTGTCGATCTTTGCCGTCATTTCGGTCGCTTCCAGAAGATGCATCAGATCGCATACGATCGTTGCGACGTGGCGTCTCATTCCGACGTCGAGTGCGGGTTTGGTTCCGCCTCCGCTGGACGCGATCTGATTGAGAAGATTATTTGCCAGGCGATCGAACAATCAAAACCGATGGTCTACGAAATGGCTTCCTTTTTTGGGCCGTTGCGAGATTGGCTGCTGCGCAATCACAAGAAGCCTGAATTCTCCCTCGTAACAGAGATTTTTCAGGACATCGCCGAGCGGAATCTCCCAATCGGTCCTGATGAAGCCTTTGTGCTGCCCACCCGAAAACGCCATCTGCATTCGATCAGATCGGCAGGCCTCGAATATGGCATGATGGAAGACCGTATCCAGGACCTCCTTCTGGAAGCTAATCTCATTGCACCTTCACAGCTGACGAGCGCCCAGATTTACTTCGATGCGCGTCGGGGCCACGAGGTATTGTCCAATGCGCTGGATACGATGACCAGTGTTGAAATCCGGACGGTTCTCGGAATCAGGGATGACCGCATGCGAGCCATTCTTGATGCCGGACTTCTGCGCCGCGTGGAGCAACCAAAAGACGGCGCACGCGTGTTTTCGCGCGTCCAACGGTCCGAATTCGAGGCATTTAAGAAAGCGCTTTTCGGGCGCTCACTAAACGGTTCAAATACAGACGGCCTGGTGCGGCTGGATAAAGCAGCGCAAAGATGCGGTTGCCAAACCGAGACCATCCTCAAATTGGGCCTGGAAGGTTCTCTGAAAAGCCTCCATTTCAAAGGTGGTCGGACGACTCTCTTGAACCTCCTTGTGGATTGGGAGGAAGTCAGAGCCTGCTTGAACCGCTCTATTCCTGAAGTGGCATCGTTGAATGGCAACGTTCAAAACGATAGTCATAGACACCTCAATGTCCGAGACACAGAACGCCGGATCGGGACGGCGAGAGGCACGATCAGCGAACTGCTGCGCCTCGGTTATCTAAAGACGGAAACCCGGATCAATCCTGCCACCCGGCGTGAGCAACAATACATCCTCGCTCATTCCGTGGATGCCTTCATCGCCGAAAATATTTGTCTCGCTCTTTTGTCGGACCGTGCTGGTGTCTTTCCCGGCATCCTTCGTCAAAAACTCGAGGCCGAGGGAGTGCGACCCATTTATGAACCGACCGGTAGAAACTCGAGATTCTATCGGAGATCGGACGTGGCGCACTGGCAATAAAACGAAGATCGTCTTTCGACGAACACGTACAATCTTAGTTTGGAAGGCCCGCTTCGGCGGGCTTTTTTATTGCCTGCAGTTCCGGCACTTTAGTTTCTGGACACACCTATCGGAGCAATTCGCCCTGACCTTTGGGATGCCCTCTAAAATTCCTCAATGAAATCAGAGAAAATTACCGTCACAGCGACAAATCAACGGAGCGCAATCAATAGTTTGAGCGCGGCCCAGCGCGGCTGATAGCCGTTTGGCAGGTCTCTACTTCGACCGGAGTCTCGGCGACATCCTTCACGAACACGGAAAATTAAAAGCTTCAAAAGGGAGCGTTGAAAGCGGGCAATTGCTTCCTATTTCCTATCTGTGATGATGAAGCGCCTGTCAAAATTAGTTGCGCTAGAGGAAGGAGATTTGATGATCGACGAATATGGTCCATATGTGCAGATGTCCACGCTTGGAGAACAGATGGCTGCCTGCTACCAGACGGATGCAAATCTCGTATTGGAACCGCATCTGGCGCATTACATGGACGAGGTGGAGGTCAATATCGCCGCCGATAGTTTTAATCACGTTGGCTTTCTGAACAACATCACAAGCCGGCTACAGGTGACACTGACGGCAACGACCAATCCCAGGCGCCGGGAATTTCTACAAGCCGTTGTGGCTTCGCTTCAGGAGCGGATCCACCGCCATTCACTCGATGTGGCGTAATAGAACTTAGGCACATCATCTTCGTCGTCACTCTTGTACAATTGCTTGCTGCATATCTTTGGCAAGACGGCGAAAAAATTGACGAGACGCTCGAGGCGCAAGCCCGGAGCAACCCCTCGTACAGTTGGACATCCCTGCTATTCGACGAAAACCCGCACGCTCGAGGCGCGGCCGTCGGCGTCGATGACCGTCAGTGTGGAAAATCCCTGGCCTTCCGGCCGCCATTCGCTGTTGCGGCGATGGGAGGCGTTCGGCAAAGGCAAACCATTGGCGAGCCAGCGGAAGGGTGCCCGCCCGCCCTGCAGCTTCAATACCAGCGGCGAGATGCCCGACTGGCCGGAAAGCTCCACACGCGCGCCCTCCGGCGGGTAAACGATGCGCGGGGCGCTTTCACGTCTTGAAGCAGAAAGCAGACCGCTGGCCGTCGTGGTAAAACGCCGCTGGTTGGCGGGGAGGTCATTGACCGCGACCCGAGCGACACCCGAAGGTGCGGCCGGCATCGGCGTGATCGCCACGCCGGATTTTTCGAAGGCCTCGAACAGGATCGGGGCGGCCGTCGCATAACCGGCAATGCCCGGCACCGCGCCATTGTCGGCCCGGCCGACCCAGACGCCGACCACATGCCGCCCGTCATACCCCACCGACCAGGCATCGCGATAGCCATAGCTGGTGCCGGTCTTGTAGGCGATGCCGCGCTGTTTCATGCCGAGCGGCGGCAGCACGCCGGAGAGGATGTCGGAGACATTCCAGATAGCGGCATCGGAGAATAACCGGTCCCCCTCCAGCCGTTCCGGGGCGGAGCGGACGCCGTCTCCAAGCCGCACGGGATCGCCGCCGCCGGCAAGCCCCGCATAGAGCTGCACCAGATCGACCAGCGAAACACCCGCGCCGCCAAGGGCGATGGCAAGCCCGGGCGCTTCATTGGCGGGAAGAACGAGTTTGACGCCCACCCGGCGGAACCGCACCATCAGCGCCGAGGGGCTGACGGCATCCAGCAGCTTGACGGCAGGCACGTTGAGCGACAGTTGCAGCGCCTGCCGGATGCTGACATCGCCCTGATAATGCATGTCGAAATTGCGCGGCCTGTAACCGGAAAAGTCGGCCGGGCGATCCTCGATGATGGTTTCCTGCCCGACAAGACCGTCTTCGAAGGCAAGGCCGTAGATGAATGGCTTGAGGGTGGAGCCCGGCGAGCGAACGGCCCGGCTCATCTCCACGAAACCGCGTCTTGCCGTATCGAGATAATCCGCCGAGCCCACTTCCGCCAGAATATCGCCGCTCTGCGCATCGGCCATGACGATGGCGACGGAGACCCTGTCGCCGAGCTTTTCCGCCGCATGGCGGGCAACACCCTCCAGCTCCCGCTGGATCGGCAGCTTCAGCGTGGAACGCACCTCGGCAGTATCCGGGAATTTCACCCGTGCGGCGACGGCCATATGCGGCGCATAGGCCGGCAGGTCCCGCCGGTTGGTGGGCACATTCGCAAGCGCCGACCGTTCCGCTTCCCCCTCACCCACCACGCGTTCCACGGCAAGCCGTTGCAGCACCCGCTCGCGCGCCTGCTTCGCCGCCTCCGGAAAGCGATCCGGGCGTCGCTTTTCCGGCAATTGCGGCAGCGCCACCAAAAGGGCTGCCTCCGCCGTATCGAGCCTGCCCGGCTCCTTGCCGAACCAGGCGAGGCTTGCGGCGCGAATGCCTTCGAGATTGCCGCCATAGGGCGCGATATTCAGATAGAGATCGAGGATTTCCGCCTTGCTGAGCCTTCTCTCGATCTGGAGCGCGCGCGCGGCCTGCAGGAATTTCGCCGAAAACGACCGGTCGGCGCGCGGCTCGATCAGCCGCGCCACCTGCATGGAAAGCGTCGATGCGCCGGAAACGATCCGGCCGTTGCTGGCCAATTGCCAGGCGGAGCGCAAAAGCGCCCAGGGATCGACGCCGTGATGCTCATAGAAGCGCTGGTCTTCATAGGCCACCAGCATGCGCAGGAACTGTGGGTCGACTTCGGCGGCCGTGGTTTTCAGCCGCCAGCGGCCATCGGGTGTCGCAAAAGCGCGCAACAGCTTGCCGTCACGATCCAGAACCTCGAAGGATCGTTGCTGCGCAGCGTCCAGCGGCGGCGGATAGGCCTTGTCCAGCGCATCGAGACCGAAGGCCGCGCCGCCCATAAGCAACGCGGCCGTCATGATGCCGACAATGATCGCCTTGCGTCGCCTCATGGGTTTGCCGAGCGCACCTCCATGCGGCCGGTTGCCGTGCGGGCGGCAAATTGCGGCCGGTACATATCCTCAACCGAAGCTGCCGGATGGTCATAGGTGCCGGGGGTGACGGCGCGGACCACATAGGCCAGCGCAATTTCCGAACTGTCGCCGGCCGAGCGGTCGAAGGCCGCCACGAAACGGTCGTAGCGGAATTCCGTATGCGCCGCTTCCGTTTCCGGCAACCAGTCGAAATTCGAAAGCTCCGCCGAATTGACGAGGCTCGGATTGTCGATTTCGAAACCGGAGGGCAACAGGTCGGTCACCAGAATGCGCGACTGCCAGTTATTCTGCGGCACCACATTCAGCACCACGACATAACGCTCGTTCTGCGTGACCTCGCTCGGGTTCACCTCCTCGCCATCCATGGAATAATAGGTGCGGGTGATGGTGAAGCCCTCGCCACCTGCGACAAGCGGCTGCGCCGGCGGCGCCACCGTGGTGACGACGGCCGTGACCGGATCGGCCGAGGCATTGGCGATCTTCAGCGGTGCGGCCAGCAATTCATCGCCGCTCATCCGCTTGCCGAAGCCTCCGGTCTGCAGATCGCCGTTCACATCGAGACGGATATCCTTGTCCTCGCCTTTGACGGCGCGGGCGGCCAGCAGCATCCATGCCTGTTCCTGGGTGCTGGTATAGGGCTTCTTTTCCCATTCCTTGGCCACCGCACCGGCAAGCTGCGGCACGACGGCCGGAACCGGCCGGCTTTCCGCCGCAAGCGCCAGCGTCGCCGCGCCGTCACGCAGGGCGGAGCCGTAATCCGCGCGCGAGAAGCTGACATTGGTGGTGCGGCTTGCCATGTCGAGCGAAGCGCCGAACACGGCCTTAGAACGGGCCTGATCGCCATAAAGCGAAAGGGCGGCGGCAACCTGCGCCTTGGCGAGCGGCGTCGGGAAATCGGCCAGCGCCGTATCCGCGTAATAACGCAGATCGTTGATCGCCGCCTTGCGGTTGCGCGCCAGCACATAAAGCGAATAGGCGATCTCGTTGCCGCGATCCTTGACATTGCTGTCATAGGAAAGACCATTTTGCAGGTTGTTCAGCGCCTGCACCATGGCGGCTTCGGGCACATCGTAATTCTGCTCACGCGCCCTTGTCAGGAAGTCGCTGATATAGGCATCGAGCCACAGATCGCCGTAACCCGGCGACCAGAGGCCGAAGCTGCCGGAACTCGACTGGAAGGACAGCACGCGGTAGATCGCCTCCTGCACGCGCTTGCGGGTATCGGGGTCTTCTGCAAGGCCGCTATCCTTCGTCAGTTCCGAAACGTAAAGCAGCGGCAAAGCGCGGCTCGTCGTTTGCTCGGCGCAGCCGTAAGGATATTTGTCCAGCATCATCACCAGCGCCGGAATATCGAAGGCGGGCGAGCGCGTGACATTGACCGCGACGGAAGAGCCGAGAAGCATGCTGTCGGCCAGAAGATCGCCGTTGATCGTCAGGCTGCTATTGGGTGCGATCTTGATTTCGCGCCGCGTCGTCACCGGCAGAACGGCCGGACGTACCGGAACGTTCAGAACCTGCTCCAGTGAAAGACCGGCGGTATTGGAAACCTTGATGGTGATCGCGCCATTGCCGGGCTGTTCGCCCGTCAGCGGGACCGTCAACGAAGACTTGCCGCCTTTCTGAAGCGCGAGAGTTTGCGACATCTCGCCCTGATCGACCGTCAATGCGGTATTGCTGGTCACATCCAGCCGGTAGTCGCCGGGCTCGCCATCGGTATTGGCGATATCGAGCCGCAATTGCGAGACATCGCCGGGTGCGAGGAATTTCGGCGCGCTGGCTGTGACGACGACAGGATCGCGAATGATAGCGTCGGAGACGGCATGTCCCACGCCTGTCTTCGTCCAGGCCACCACCATGATGCGGGCCGTGCCGTTGAACTGCGGAATATCGAAGCTCACCGTCGCCTTGCCGTCTGCGTCGAGTTCGACCGGACCGGCAAAGAAGGCCACGAGCTTTTCCGTGGGCGGGCTGCCCTGAAGGGCTGCCTGCCCACCGTCGCCGCCGGTGCGCAGCCGGCCGGTGGCGCCAAGCGAACCGTCGATCAGGCGGCCATAGAGGTCGCGGATTTCCAGCCCCAGCCGGCGCTGGCCGAAATACCATTCATCCGGCTTTGGCGGCTCATAGCGGGTAAGGTTCAATATGCCGACATCGACTGCCGCAACGATGGCATAAGCCTTTTCGCCGACGCCGGCACCAGCGACGGTGATCGGAATTTCAAGCGGCTGGCGCGGCAGCGTTTTCTGCGGCGCGCCAAGCGTGACGGCAAGCTTGCGCTCGGCCGGATCGACGGCGAGCCATTTGATGCCGATGGCGCGCATCGGCATACGGCTTTCCTGCGCATCGCCGGGACGGAACAGCGTGGCTGTCACATAAGCGCCCGCACCCCATTCCTCTGTGACGGGAATGTCGATCTCGCCGCCATCCTCGCCGATCTCAGCATTCTGCACGGCAATCAGCTTTTCCGAACCGGAAGTCACCATCAACTCGCCGGCAAAACGCGAGGAAACCTTGAGCTTGGCCGTATCGCCGATCTTGTAGCTCTGCTTGTCGAGAGCGATTTCCAGCGCATCCGGCGTTTCCGTCGAGCTTGCCTCGACATAAAAACCGGCATCGAACTCAACGCTAGAGACAGGCGCGCCATTGCCGGCGCCCTCCACTTCCAGCCGATAGCGACCCCAGGTGACGGGCAGGGAAATCTCGCCGCCATTGGCATCGACCGAAAGCGTGCCCGCTTCCTGCTGCTTGGTATATTCCACCGGCTCGTAACGCCAGGAATTGCCCTGACGATACCATTGATAGTTCCGCTCGACCTTGATGAGCTTCCAGTTGAGGCCGCTCATCGCCTGTTTGGCACCGTCGGCGTTGACGCCGATGATGTGGAAACGACCGACGGAATTCTGGGCAAGGTCGCCGGAAAATTGCGGTTTGATACCGATGACCGGCGCTTCAGCCTTGATGGGTAGCGTCAGGGAGCGCTCCACGGCGCGGCCGCCGGCTTCGCGCATGCGCACGGTGATGTTGGCGGAAAGAAGCTGCGTTGTGGATGGCAGATCGGTCAGATCGATATTGAAGCTCGCCTTGCCCTCTTCGTCCAGCGCCGGCAGATCGGCAAGCGTGGTGCGGTTTTCCTCTTCGCTTTCCTCATCGGCCAGACCGAAGAAATAACCTTCGAAATCGGCGCTGGTGCGCGTCGGCTTGATCGCGACCTCGCCTTCCAGCGTCAGGCCGGCTGCGGGCGCACCATAGAGATAACGGCCATCGACATCGATTGCCGTTTCTGCGCCAGGGTCGATCTGCTTTGCCTTGCTGGAAAGATCGAACTCGGTGCGGTCAGGCACGAAATCATCGACGAGGAAGCTCTTTTCGCTGATGGCAGCCGTCTTCGGATCGGTATGGATGCGCAGCGTCCAGGTGCCGCGCATGGCATTTGCCTGCAACGGCAGATCGACCGCATGGCCGCCGAGCGCCTTGCCGTCGCTGACGAAACGCCGGTCCTCGACACCATCAGGGCGCGAGAAGATGAAGGTGAGCGGCAGATCCTCGATTGCCTTGCCGTCGACATCGCGGGCAAGGGCTGCGGCATGCACGGTCTCGCCGGCGCGATAGATGCCGCGTTCCGTCCAGCTGAACACGTCGATGGCGCCGGGGGCTGCCCGGCCCGTCACGCCGCGATCCGAAAGATCGAAGCCGGCGCGGGTCATGTCGAGGAACACATAGTCCTTGTCGCCGTTACGTGCGGTGAGGATTGCAGGCGCCTGCGCCGCCGTGCCGCGCATTAGGCCGGCTGAGAACACCGCGCGGCCGTCCGCATCGGTCTTCGCAGTGCCCAGCACCTCGTTATTCTTGGCGAGCAGCTGCAAATCCACATCTGCCAACGGCTTGGCGCTGCCAAGGGCGCGGACGAAGACATTGAGCCCATCGGTTCCGGCATAGGTGGTGATGCCGGTATCGGATACGAGGAACCATTGCGTGGCGCGCGAATCCCAGGTTTCCGGTGCGGTGCCCGGCGGTACGGCGGTCAGCACATAGATGCCGGGCTTGCGCTCGGGCAGGGCCTCATCCACCGGAAAACTCGTCACCACATCCTTGTTGAGATCGGGCTGGATATCGATTGAGCCCTGCCAGACAAGCTCGCCAATTTCGTTCTCGATACGGTCGGCGTTGTAGCCATCCATCTGCGTCAGAAACTGCGAGTTTGAAAGAAGCGAGGTGATGTTGCGGTCGCCGACGCGATAAAGCTTCAGGTCGGCCTTGTCGGCATTGACAGAGACGATTGGAATGCCGCGGCGCGCCGTGCCCGGCAGCACGAAGTTCTCGCCGGTGAAGCGCACACTGGCGGCGCGGTCACGCACGTATATATCGAGATCGACCTGCTTTTCGAGAGGCTCTTCCACCGAAGACGGCAGGCCGGCGCGAAACGCAATCTTGTAACGCTGGCCATGGGTCAGGCCTTCCACGCAAATCTCGCTGCCCTTCGTCTCGATGGCCTTGGGCGCTGCCCCATCCAGCGTGATGAAGGACGAATAATCGACGCCGTTCTTCACCAGCGGCTCGGAAAACTGCACGCAGGCGCGCGGGCTGATGCTATCGGTATCCACGGTATTGTTGATGACGCGGAAACCCTGCCGCGTGCGCAGATCGGCATAGGCCGCCTTGGTCTGTGCATTGTCGGCAAGCGCAAGGCTTTCCTTATAGGCATTGAGTGCCGCGCGATAATTCTGGGTTTTTTCAAACGCCTTCGCCAGCTGGTTCAGGGCCTCGGTGCGGGCGCTGACCGTGCGGCTCAGCTGATAGGCATTGATGGCGGCGGAAGCGGCTTGTCCCGCTATCGAATAATTATCGGTGACCCGCGCGGCCTTTTCTGACAATTCCGCCCAGAGCGCGCCATCGTCGGGTGTGATCGCAAGGGCCTGTTTATAGGTCGTGACCGCATCGGGAATATTGCCGGCGGCTGCCTGCTGGCGCGCCGTCTCCACGAGGGCTTCCAGGCCCTGTTCGCCCTCACCCTCATTTGCCGCAAGGCCGGATTTCAGCCGGCGCGCTTCCTGCTGCAGGCTGTCGATCACGAAGGACAGGCGCTGCGGCGCGCCGATATCGGCTTCCGCGGCCACTTCCACGATCTTGCCGGCAACCGCGCCGGGGAAGGCGTTCAGCTGATTGAAATCCGATTTGAGGAAGCACCATTTCACCTTGGGATTGTAGGTAAAGGCCTTGCAGGCGGTATCGCCGACGCAAATCTCGCCGCATTGCTCCAGCGAGACATTTTGCTCCGTCCTGAGATCGAAGCCGAAATAATCGCCATTTTGAGTCGTAACGACCTTGCGGGAGGGTTCCGCCGCCATGGCTGGCTGAAAAAACAGGGCGGTTGAGACCGCAACCAGCGAAATCCGGACGAGCGCGCGCAACGACATCAGTTTTCTCCCCGCAACAGACATGTCGGGCGGGACTCTGGTCAAATCCACGCATGGTTGTCAACGCATCTTCGTCAATTCGCGACACGCAATGTGTGAAGGCGGGCAAGCGGGAAGGTTAGTCTTCTATTTTTCTCGCTTCCGAAATCAGCATGATCGGCACGCCGTCGCGGATCGGATAAGCAAGCCTCGCGCTTTCGGAGATGAGTTCATTGCGGGCGCGGTCATAGGCAAGACGCCCTTTCGTCAAAGGGCAGACCAGAAGCTCCAGCAGCTTGGGATCGACATTGCTCATCCTGTCGTCCATGGCGGCGGTCCTATTGCAGCACGTTGCCGCCCTCGCCCGATCCCTGGGCAAGAACGATCTCGGTGATGGCGATCAATGTTTCGGCCCGCGTCTTCAGGTCCGGCGCTTCCAGCAGCGCCTGTTTTTCAGCCGGTCCAAAGGGGGACATCATGGAAAGCGAATTGACGAGAACGCGATTGCCCGCCCTTTCCACGCTTTCCCAATCCGCTTCCAGCTGGTTGGCATCCAGAAACGAGCGGAACACCCGGAGCAGATTTTCGCGGTCCACCGCATCCTCGTCATATTCGCCGGAAAGATCGGCGATGAAGGGCGCATGCCGGAAGCTGCGATAGGGTTTGCCCGCCTCCACCTCTTCCAGCAGACGGAAGCGGCACACGCCGGTGAGCGAAATGATATAACGGCCATCGCCGGTTTCGGAAAAGGACGTGATGCGGCCGAGGCAGCCGACCGCGCTCAGCGGACCGCCCTCAAGCCCCGCCTCGATGA
The DNA here is from genome assembly GCF_053522725.1 of Agrobacterium sp. 16-172Ci. Lineage (NCBI taxonomy): Bacteria > Pseudomonadati > Pseudomonadota > Alphaproteobacteria > Hyphomicrobiales > Rhizobiaceae > Agrobacterium > Agrobacterium sp. 16-172Ci. The sequence continues at coordinate 170,510 of NZ_JBNWBW010000004.1, read as the reverse complement.
CATGCAGGGCGGGCTGCACCATGCCGATGATACGATGGCCGGCCAACGCCCAGTCGATCATGGCGAGATATCGAGGCTCGAAAATATTGAGTGGAAGATGGCCTTCCGGTAGAAGCAGCGCGCCCGGCAATGGAAAGACCGGCACGGTTTCCGGCAGATCGTCGTTCTTCACATATCTCGCATTTCCGACATGCATGGGAATCAAGCCCCCTGTTCAATGCTGCTCGGCCGGCGGATCAACCGCCACGGCCGGGATATGCCCGCATTACGAAAACAGTATCGCCGAAAGCTTCCTGCGGCCGGCAACGGTTGCCGGATCCTTGAAGCCCCAGGCCTCGAAAAACTCCAGAAGCTGGCGGCGCGCGCCGTCATCGTCGAAGGTCCGGTCCTTGCGCATGATGTAAAGCAGATGGTCCGCGGCCTCATCGCGCCGGCCTTGAGCATTCAGCACCTTGGCAAGCTTCACCCGCGCCTCGTGACGATCGGGATCGAGCGCCAGCTCGCGCTCCAGCGCCACCGGGTCGCCGATCTTACGGGCTTCCTCATATTGCGCGATCTTTTTCGAAACGAGCTGAATGCCCGCATCCTCGTTAAGTTCCGCAGGCAGCGAAGAGAGCAGTTCGCTCGCCCGCTCATATTGGCCGGCGGCGATCATGCATTCGGCGATACCGGCAATCGCTGCCGGATTTTCCGGATCGGCCTGCATGACGGCGCCGAAAAGCTGCGCCGCGCCGTTGAAATCGCCATCCGCCAGAAGCTGCTTCGCCTCCGTCAGCACAGCCTCGATCTCGGCCTTGGGATCGCCCGCGTCAGGCCCGGCGATCTTCTCGATGAACTGCTTGATCTGGCTTTCCGGCACGGCACCCATGAAGCCATCCACCGGCCGGCCGTCGGCAAAGGCGACGATTGCCGGAATCGACTGGATACCGAGCTGGCCGGGAATCGACGGGTGGTCGTCAATATTCAGCTTCACGAGCTTCACGCGGCCATTCGCCTCGTTGATGACCTTCTCGAGCACCGGCGTCAGCTGCTTGCACGGGCCGCACCAGGGCGCCCAGAAATCCACCAGAACCGGCTGGCGACGGGATTCCTCAAGAACATCCCTGGAGAAACCCGCCGTCGTGGTGTCCTTGATGTGGCCGGAGGCCGCACCGTTCAGCTCGCCATTATGATGGGCGCTTGCGGTCATCTGCCCGCTATAGGAACCGCCGTAAGGATTATTTTCGCCGCTCATGCCGGTCTCCCGTAACCTCTGTCATATGTCTTATTTGAAGCAAAGATCGTATCTCACTCGGTGACTTTCAAGACAAGCGGCGCATGTCCGGTTGCCTCGAGAAAGCGAATGAGATCCGTGGACGCGATCGTTGTCGTCTGGTCGTTGGAAAGCGGATGGCCATTGACCAGCTCGTTTTCCAGAAGCCCGCTGTCAAGCACGAAGGTGACCTGCCTGTCGGTGTCGTTGATGGCTCCGAACACCGTTACCGAGCCCGGCGCGACGCCCAGATATTCAAGCATCTTTTCCGGTCTGCCAAAGGACACGCGGCTTGCCGCACCGATGGTCTTGTGAACGCTTTTCAGATCGACGACCGCATTTTCCTCAACGGTCAGAACGAAATACTGATCCTTCTTGTCCTTTACAAAGAGGTTCTTTGTATGGCCGCCGGGAATGAGATCGCGCAGCGACTGGGATTCGGCGACGGTAAACACCGGTTCATGTTGCTTCGTGGTGTGGGAAATGCCGAGTCCGTCGAGAAACTCGAACAGCTCCGATGCCGTCTTCCGGGAATTTTCCGCCATATCCTGCCGCCTGCCTCTGCCGATTCCACTATCCTTGTTTCCTGATTAAGCGGGCAACCGACGCTTGGCAACGCAGGAAAAAACAGCGGGATGAAAAATTCTCAATCATTTCCGCCGCTTGTCGCATTTCTCAAAGAAATTTTCGCGTTTTTGTCATTTCCCTGTTGCATTCCAAAATCGATTGAGCGATATAGCGCCCGTCGCCGCTTGGCGGCCCACGGTTCAGCGAACTACCCCGGACCGGTGGATTTGAGCGGGTGTAGCTCAGGGGTAGAGCACAACCTTGCCAAGGTTGGGGTCGAGGGTTCAAATCCCTTCGCCCGCTCCAAATTTCCCTAAAGATAGAATCATCATAAAATTATCGCCGTTTGCGCGTGTCGCATCGTTCCGTGTCGTGCGGCTTGAAACTCGGCCTGCGCAGCCCCTTTGTCGGCAAGGCGCGACGGAAATTATTCCGCAAGCGGAACTTATGCCGAAGATGTCCGTTTCAGACCCGAGGCTCCTAACCTCAGTTCCCCTCTGATTGCCCGCGATGAGCGGGCATTTTTTTGCCGATGTCCCTGGAACAGCTTATGTGCGCAGCACGTTCTCCTGCGTTGTTCAACGCGGGGAAGAGCCATGTCCGCACATCCTGGAAGAATTCTCTTGATTGCCGCAGTCGCCACCTTGTCGATACCCGGCATATCGCCTGCCGCCGATATGACGGTTTATCGTGAGGAACGGGTTTCACCGCACAAAGCACATTATCGACCGCAGCGGATCGAAAATACCTATTCCAATTCCGCGGAAATGCGCTGCACCGAAAATATCGTGTCCTATCGCTCCCCTTACGAACGGCACACGGAACAGGTCACGCTCTGCCATCCGCCACTAAACTGGCGAACAGGGCCATCAACCGCAACAATATGGTCGCCTTGATCTTGCCATAATTCATTCAATGTGCTTTTGTGCAGCCGCCCTTGTGGGAGGGGGTAAAGGTTGAGGCCCGCTGGCTGCGTTTTGGCAGTAAGCGGGTTTCCCTTTTTTTGGGCATAAGTTACCGGCAGGCACCATCGGATCCATTGTTTCTCCGGCTCGGAAAATCAATGAAACATGGGCGCATAATCGTTCGGTTTGGATTTTTCGCATGAAGGAAAGTGGTAGCGGGAGAGGGACTTGAACCCCCGACACGCGGATTATGATTCCGCTGCTCTAACCACCTGAGCTACCCCGCCACAGGGGAAACGTGACAGTCATGTGACCGGCCGTTCCATCAGGATGAGCGGCTTATAAGGTGCCGCTCCCCAAAGTGTCAAGCGCAAGATGCGCAAAAAATTCGCTTTCCGCATCGCTGCAAAAAGCGAATGGTTTCAGGCGGCAACCGGCTTTTCCAGAAGCGCCTTCAGCGACGCCTCGGCTTCCGCCGAGCGTTCCGACCGTTCGATGAAACCGCCGCCGTAAACGCGGGCATCGGCCCCCGGTGCGGAATAAAGCACGCAGGCCTGACCGGGAGCGACACCGGCCTCCCCGGTCATCAGGTCCACATAGATACCGTTTTCGTCCGCATGCAGCATCGCTTCCGTCGGCGGGCGGGTGGAGCGCACCTTGGCGAAACAGGCAAAGCCCTGCCCTGCATCGTTCGCCAGCTCGCCGTCACCCAGCCAGTTCATGTCACGCAGATAGACCCGGCGGGTTTCCAGCGCTTCGCGCGGGCCAACGATGACCCGGCGGCCGCGTGCATCGAGATGCACGACATAAAGCGGCTCCCCCGTCGCGACACCAATGCCGCGGCGCTGGCCGATCGTATAATGCACGATACCATCGTGGCGGCCGAGCACGCGCCCGTCGAGATGGACGATATCGCCCGCCAATGCCGCATTCGGCTTCAGCTTGTTGATAATATCGGTATATTTGCCCTGCGGCACGAAACAGATGTCCTGGCTATCGGCCTTCTTGGCAACGACCAGCCCCATATCTTCCGCCAGAGCGCGCGTCTCGGCCTTGGAGAGGCCGCCGAGTGGAAAGCGCAGATAATCGATCTGTTCCTGCGTGGTTGCAAACAGGAACCAGCTCTGGTCACGGTCGCTGTCGATCGGCCGATAAAGCGCACGCCGCCCCGGCTGACCGGAAACGGGATTGGGACGCGAACGAATATAATGGCCGGTCGCCAGCGCATCGGCGCCCAGTTCCTGCGCCGTGGCGAGCAGATCGGCGAATTTTACCGTCTGGTTGCAGGCCACGCAGGGGATCGGCGTTTCACCCATCGCATAGGCTTCGGCAAAGGGGTTGATGACGGTTTCGCGGAACCGCGCTTCGTAATCCAGCACATAATGGGGAATGCCGAGCGTTTCGCAGACCCGGCGCGCATCGTCTATATCCTGCCCCGCGCAACAGGAGCCGGCGCGGTGCACGGCAGCTCCGTGGTCATAAAGCTGGAGGGTAATGCCGAGGACATCATAGCCCTCGCGCTTGAGGATACCGGCCACCACCGAAGAATCGACGCCACCGGACATGGCGACAACGATCCGGGTATCTTCCGGCCTCTTGTCAAAATCGAGCGTATTCACGTTTTTTCCCATCGTCAGTCATAACGGGGGTAAAGGCCCCGCCGCCTGTCGGTCATCCGCCGCGAGAAACCTGGCCGTCAATCGGGCTGTCCTGTCTCGTCATCCTGCGGATTTAAGGGCTGCATATAGAAAGGAATGGCCGCGCACGCAAGTACGGGGCGGAAAACCGCCCCGCAAAGCCGTCAGATTCGGGCTGGGACCGGCCCTCAGGCGCCGGCCGTCTTCTGGCCGCTGCTGCCGAACCACTTGTCGCGCTCCCGCCACAGGGCTGGCAGGGCCAGCAATCCGATAGCCGTGAAGGCGATCAGGGTCTTGTTGAGCTGCGACAATTCCGCTGTGCGGCCATCGAGATAATAGACACCATAGACGATGGCCACGTGCCAGACATAGACCTGAAGCGAATGGCGGCCGAGCAATTGCAGGAACTTCAGCGACAGCACCCAGATGACGCCCTCGGCGATGGAGCGCACGAGCGGACGATGATGCTTCGGACCTGCGATCACCAGCCAGGTCAGGCCGACGCCGACGGCGAGGAAGTTGATGAGATAGACCGGACCGAAATCGGCGCGGATTTCCATGGTGGAGAATTTGCCCATCATGAATTCCGGCATCAGGCCCCAGGCTGTGGCGATGCGTAGCGGCATGAAGAACAGGCAGATGAGGAGCGCCGCTTTCGGCAGCCACGTGTGCTCAGGCGAGAAGATCGCCTTCCACGGAATGCGGTTCTGCGCCGTCATCGCGCCCATCACCAGCGCCGAATAGAATACGAGCTGCCAGCCGAGCAGGTTAAAGCTGACGCGAATGCCCTGCTCGTCCGCACCCTTCACGAGTTCGTTGAGCGGGGTCGTCACGATCTGCTGCAGGCCGAGCTGACCGGCCATCCAGACCAGCAGGGAGCCGGCCATGACATAGGCCCACTTGCCATCAAGGCAGAGCTTCACCAGCACCGGTGCAAAGATCATATAGACGATATATTGCGGCAGAATATCCATGAAGGTCGGCTGGAACAGGAATGTTGCAATCGCCGCCAGTCGCAACGGATCATCGAACGACGTCATGCCGAGCCAGTTGTACCAGATATAGGGTGCATGCGGGATGACCATGCGGAAGAACAGCACGGCGATGACGAGACCCATCGCGTAACGATAAAGCTCCAGCGCCCGGTTCCAGATCATCTGCTTGCCGGCGTCATAGCCGTATTTCATCATCTTGCGCGCATAGACCATGCCGATCAGCAGGCCGGACAGGAACACGAAGCCCTGCGCGTCCTCGACAAAGGCAAACTGCCGGTGATTGATTTCCACCAGCCAGAAACCGCCGGCAAACACCAGATGGTTGATCAGCATGAAGACGAGGAAGTAACCACGCATCCCGTCGATCAGGTCAAAGCGTTTCATCTCGATAGCTCTCCGTTCTCGCAGGGCCTGCATTGCCCAGCCACCCAGCCCGGCTTGGGAGGGGCCGGGGATTGGATTGTCAACGCTGTTTTGCGCCTGAGGTTCCCTTTCCAAAGCGGTTTAGAACCGGCACGAAAAGTCACATTGACGTGTATGCATTCTGGTTAGGATGCAGGGACTGAATGCCGGATGAATAAAAAAAGGCAATTCCGTGGAGCGAATGAGCCATGCGCGGGCAACATGCCGCGACAGGCAGCGCTCAAAGCGTTGCATAGCAGGGCGAAACGGAATTCACCGCCGATGAGCGGTGGAGATATCACCCGTTAGATTTATCAGTCGTTTTTTTGACCGCATCTTTCCGCCCCTTTTGCGGAGCGAGCCTCGGCGTGACCATGCCCTCTGGAAGCGAGACGAACAAAGGCCCGGCGGTCGCCAAACCGCCGGGCCTCTATCTGTTAAACACATTCCGATTCGTCAGGCAGCGGCCTGAATAGCGGCCACCTGCCAGTTGTCGTTTCCGGGGCGACGAACGAAGGTCCACATTTCCACCGCTTCAGAAGGCTGGTGCTCGTCACCTTCGATTACCTTGCCGGAGGTGCGGTCGCGCATCACGTCGATGGCGGAGTAGCGCATCGCCACCGTTGCATAGTCCTGGCCCTCTTCGTGCCATGCTTCGGCAACATCGCCCTGTAGCAGCGTCACATCGCGTACGTCGTTTTTCACGCCGCTCGTGGCGTTGTCGCTCAGTTCTTCTGCGAGGTAAGACATGGCTTCCGGCGTCGTCAGCTTGCGCAAGGTGCCGTAATCCTCGGCGGCATAGGCGGCCTGTACGTCTTCCAGCATTTTCTGGAAAGTTTCGAGATCGCCCTGGGTAATGCCGATTTCATCGCCTTCCGACATGGCATTAGCATGAGGCACAGGCTTTGCCGTTGCGGCAGTGGCGGCCACACCGCCCGCAGCGCCGGCCAGCGCGCCGATCTTCGGAATCTTGAAAGAGGAAGCGGCAGAACCCGCCTGCGAACCGCCATTATAGGAGGAACCGGAATGATCCGTGCGCTGCGACCCACCGGCCGAGCCATAAGCGGGCTGGCCCTGACGGCGCGAGGCGAAGAAACGCATGGCGAGCATAACCAGAAGACCGATCAGCGCCACCTGCAGCAACATGCCGAAGAAACCGGCCATGCCGCCAAAACCGCCACCCAGCAGCATGCCGAACAGACCGCCCATCAGCAGGCCGCCCATCAAACCACCCATCATGCCGCCGAACAGGCCGCGATTCTGCTGCGGCGCCTGCGCGCCCGGACGGGCCGGCTGAGCAGCACTCGGCGCTGCCTGATTGGTGTTGGGCGTCATGCTGCGGTTGATCGGCGCGGTCTGGCCGGGGGCCGTGCTGGTCGAAGGCGGAGCGGAATAGGTCCGCGTGCCGCGGCTGCCGAAACCGCCGCTGGCGCGACGCGCTTCTGCCATATCAACCGCCACGAAAGACACCGCGATACCAAGCGCGGCGACTGCGAACAAACCCTTGAAGCGCCTAAAGGCAGCAAACATCGTTATCTCCTGTTGGCCGCCCTCCCATGAGCGGCATGTCAGCAGGCGATATAGCAACTCATGATCATCATTTTTAGACCACTCGGCTTAAATTTTTTGTGATATGCAACCAATGCGATAGTCGTCCGTGTTTTGCGACGAAACAGACAATGGAAAAACGAAAAACCCGGCACAGGGTTTCCCCTGCGCCGGGCCTTATTGTCCCCTTGGGAGGAACGATAAGATCAGTCGACGTTAAACGTCAGCGGCTTGACCTGGCGGATCGCCGGGTTGGCGCGCAGCTTGTCCAGCACGGCTTCGGAAACCGGGCCGTCGACATAAAGCAGCGCGATGGCGTCGCCGCCTTCCTTTTCACGGCCGAGCTGGAAGTTGGCGATGTTGACGCCAGCCTCGCCGAGCGTGGTGCCCATGAAGCCGATCATGCCGGGAACGTCGGTGTTGGTGATGTAGATCATATGCGACCCAACATCGGCATCCATGTTGATGTTCTTGATCTGGATGAAGCGCGGCTTGCCATCCGAGAACACCGTGCCGGCAACCGAGCGGATCTGATTTTCCGTCTTGACCGTCAGCTTGATGTAGCCGTCGTAAACGCCGGTCTTGTCGCGCTTGACCTCGGAGAGGATGATGCCCTTTTCCTTGATCATGACCGGGGCCGAAACCATGTTCACATCCGCAACCTGGCTGCGGATCAGGCCGGCCAGCAGGGCGCTGGTCAATGCCTTGGTGTTCATGCTGGCGGTTGCACCGTCATAAAGGATTTCGATTTCCTTGGTGGCGCTTTCCTGCACCTGACCGACGAAAGAGCCGAGAACATCCGCCAGACGGATGAACGGCTTCAGGCGGGGTGCTTCCTCAGCCGTGATCGACGGCATGTTGATGGCGTTGGAAACCGCACCCTTGACGAGGTAATCCGACATCTGCTCGGCAACCTGAAGGGCAACGTTTTCCTGCGCTTCCGTGGTCGAAGCACCAAGATGCGGCGTGCAGACGACATTCGGCAGGCCGAAAAGCGGGCTCTCGGTGGCGGGCTCGACTTCGAACACGTCAAAACCGGCGCCGGCGACATGGCCGGACTTGATGGCATCGGCAAGGGCCGCTTCATCCACCAGACCGCCACGGGCGCAGTTGACGATACGCACGCCCTTCTTGGTCTTGGCAAGGTTCTCTGCATTGAGGATGCCGCGCGTCTTGTCGGTCATCGGCACATGCAGGGTGATGAAATCGGCCTGGGCCAGAAGCTCGTCCAGCTCAACCTTGGTGACGCCCATTTCCTGCGCGCGTTCCGGCGACAGGAAGGGGTCATAAGCGAGAACATGCATCTTGAGGCCGAGTGCACGCGAGCAGACGATGGAGCCGATATTGCCGGCGCCGATGACGCCGAGCGTCTTGCCGGTAATTTCGACACCCATGAATTTCGACTTTTCCCACTTGCCGGCCTGCGTGGAGCTGTCAGCGGCCGGAAGCTGGCGCGCAACTGCGAACATCAGCGCAATCGCGTGTTCTGCCGTTGTGATGGAGTTGCCGAAAGGCGTGTTCATGACGATGATACCGCGGCGCGAGGCGGCCGGGATGTCAACATTGTCAACGCCGATGCCGGCGCGGCCGATAACCTTGAGGTTGGTCGCAGCCTCGATCAGCTTTTCGGTTGCCTTGGTGGCGGAGCGGATGGCGAGACCATCGTAGTTGCCGATGATTTCGGCAAGCTTGTCCTTGTCCTTGCCGAGCTTCGGCTGGAAATCGACTTCGACGCCACGATCGCGGAAGATCTGGACGGCGGTTTCCGACAGTTCGTCGGATACGAGTACGCGAGGTGCCATGGTTCACGGGCTCCTTGAAAAGCGGTGCAGTTTTGAAAGCGGGGAATGTGCGGCCCTGCACCAGCGCAGGGCCGGTATAAAAATCAGGCGGCAGCCTTGGAAAGTGCTGCCTTCTGCGTCTGGTAGGCCCAGGCGAGCCAGGGCATGACGGCTTCCATATCCGCCGTCTCGATGGTGGCGCCGGCCCAGATGCGCAGGCCGGACGGGGCGTCACGGTAAGCGCCGATATCGAGGGCGACATTTTCCTTTTCGAGCAGGGCGACGACGCCCTTGGCGAAATCGGCCTGTGCGGCGGCATCCAGCGCCTGTACCTCGGGATCGACGATCTTCATGCAGACGGAGGTGTTGGAGCGGGTTTCCGGCTCGACGGCCAGGTTGGCGATCCAGTCGTTCTTCTCGATGAAGTCGTAAATGACCTTGGCATTGGCATCGGCACGGCCGATCAGCGCCTTGAGGCCGCCGAGATTCTTCGCCCACAGCAGCGCGTCGATGTAATCTTCAACGCAGAGCATGGACGGCGTGTTGATGGTTTCGCCGGTGAAGATGCCTTCGATCAGCTTGCCGCCGGAAACCATGCGGAAGATTTTCGGCAGAGGCCATGCCGGCGCGTAGCTCAAGAGACGCTCGACAGCCCGGGGCGAAAGAATGATGACGCCATGGCCGCCCTCACCGCCCAGAACCTTCTGCCAGGAGAAGGTGACGACGTCGAGTTTCGTAAAATCCATGTCCTGTGCGAAGGCCGCCGAAGTGGCGTCGCAGATGGTCAGACCCTTGCGGTCAGCCGGGATGAAATCGGCATTGGGAACGCGAACGCCGGAGGTGGTGCCGTTCCAGGTGAAAACCACATCGCGGTCGAAATCGACTTCGGCAAGGTTCGGCAGCAGGCCATAATCGGCCTCGAATTTGCGGACGTCCTTCAGCTTCAGCTGCTTGACGACGTCGGTGACCCAGCCTGCGCCGAAGCTTTCCCAGGCGAGCATATCGACGCCGCGTTCGCCGAGCAGCGACCAGAGCGCCATTTCAACGGCACCGGTGTCGGATGCGGGAACGATACCGATACGATAATCAGCAGGAACGTTCAAAACTTCACGGGTGAGATCGATGGCCTGCTTCAGCTTGGCTTTGCCAACCTTGGCGCGATGCGAGCGACCGAGCGGCGCATCGGAGAGAGCATCTAGCGACCAACCGGGACGCTTCGAGCAGGGACCAGAGGAAAAATGCGTATTGCCCGGACGGACGTCCGGCTTCACGATATCTGTCATTTAACTACCCTTTCAGATAGGCGCCTCTCGTTAGGGAGAGGTGTCCTGACGCCGTTGCTATTCCTCTCGCCGATCCCAGTCAAGCGGAATATGTCGCTACGCAGAAGAATTTTGGTCCATATGCGTCATGCCCCGCGTCAGATGCCGGTAAAACAAAACCGCCCGCACCCGGAGGATGCGGACGGTCTGAAACTACCAGCGGGGCGTGACGTTTATTTATAAACGGCAGGCTGCAGAGGAATATCGGCGGGCGGCATGTATTGTGCGGTATCGCAGCCGTTGAAGACATAACGGCCGCCGACGCGCACTTCATGCGAATAAAGGCCCTTGTCACGGCCCGGACCGCCGCCATTCTCATAAGCGAACATATCGCCCTTGTTGATGTGGCGGAAACGATAGCCGATATCGGCCTTCAGATTACACGTGACGTCGATGGATGCGCCGGCCATCAGAGCATAGGCGAAGCGCCATTTGCCCTTGCCGCCATGCTCCGTGGTCGGGTCGCAGTAGCCGGATCCGTCCGTTGCACAGGACGTGTTACGCAGCTTGTCCCATTTCACATAGGATGCGCCGATACCGCCACCCACGTAAGGCGTGACACGGCCATAAGTGCCAAGATCGACATAGGCATTTGCCATCAGCGTGTAAGCCCTCAGCGCACTCAGGTCTGTCGAGACGCAATCAGCACCGTTGCCGCAATAGCCACGAGTAGAGCCACGGAAATCCGACTTGCCCATGTAGTCAAAGGTTAGGTCACTACGGAAATAGTTGTTGAACTGATAACCGACGCCGGCGCCGATGATGTAGCTGTCCTTGATCTTCGCAGTTTCGAAATCCGCGAGATAGCCGCCGGGGCCGCCCTGATAATAGTGAGCACCGCGTAGCTTGTTGAAGGAATAACCGACATCGCCGCGCAGATACCAGCCGCTCGCCTGGGTAACAGTAACCTCGGGTGCATCGACATAGGCCGGTGCAGGCTCAGCTTGATAAAGATCGGCAGCGATAGCGCTTGTACCGGTCAGCAGGACGGCCAGAAATCCGGCCAGGGCGTTTTTCATGACTTCCACTCCAGAAGAGGCACGTGCGGTTTCGGCAGCAGATGCCAGTGAACTGTTCAGTCATGGAGATTGACGTAAAATGGTTAAGTCCCGATTAACCACGATCATTCACTATATTTATTAGGAAATACTCAAAGAAAAAGCCGGCTGCAGAGCCGGCTTTTTGGGCGTTACTGTCTCGAAGGCTCACGCCGCCGAGCGGGCATTGGCGATGACGCCGACGAGATCATTGACGATCTGCTCCACCTTCGCACTGTCGTCGCCTTCCGCCATGACGCGGATCAGCGGCTCCGTACCGGAGGGGCGAATGACGAGGCGGCCATTATTGGCCAATGCGCTTTCCGCATCCGCAATTGCCTGCTGCACAACAGGGTTTTCCAGCGGCTTGCCGCCGGAGATACGGACATTCTTCAAAAGCTGCGGCACCGGCTCGAACTTGCGGCAGACTTCGCTGACCGTGAGGCCGGAGCGCTTGACCTTGGCGAGAACCTGCAAGGCCGCGACAAGACCATCGCCCGTCGTACCGTAGTCCGACAGCACGATATGGCCGGACTGCTCGCCGCCGACGTTGAAATTGTGGTTACGCATGTGTTCGACGACATAACGGTCGCCCACCTTGGTACGGGCGAGGGTGAGGCCCTTGTCGCCCAGGAAGCGTTCCAGCCCGAGATTCGACATGACGGTCGCCACGATACCGCCACCGCGCAGCGTGTTGTCGGCAGCCCAGCTATCGGCGATGACGGCCATCAGCTGGTCGCCATCGACGATCTCACCGCGTTCATCAACGATGATGACGCGGTCCGCATCACCATCCAGCGCGATGCCGATATCGGCCCGTACCTCATGCACCTTTTTTTGCAGCGCTTCCGGGTGAGTGGAGCCGCATTCCAGATTGATATTGATGCCGTTCGGCTCATTGCCGATGGTGACGACTTCCGCGCCGAGTTCCCAGAGCGCAGCGGGCGCCACCTTGTAAGCCGCGCCATTGGCGCAGTCGATGGCGATCCGCAGTCCGCTCAGCGTCACATCACGCGGCAGGGTGCGCTTGACGAATTCGATATAACGATAGATGTCGCCATCCACGCGCTTGGCGCGACCGATCTCGCTCGGCTTGGCAAGCTGCGCATAGATATCCTTATCGAGAAGGTCTTCAATCTCCAGTTCCAGCTCGTCGGAGAGCTTGTAACCATCCGGTCCGAAAAGCTTGATGCCGTTATCGGAGAAGGGATTGTGCGAGGCCGAGATCATCACGCCGATATCGGCGCGCAGCGACCGGGTCAGCATGGCGACGGCGGGCGTCGGAATGGGGCCGAGCAAAAAGACATCGAGGCCGGCGGCGGTGAAGCCGGCGACCAGCGCGTTTTCCAGCATATAACCGGAAAGACGCGTATCCTTGCCGATGACGACACGATGGCGATGATGGCCACGGCGGAAAATCGTCCCGACCGCAATGCCCACACGCATCGCCAGATCAGGCGTCATGGGAAAGACGTTCGATTGTCCGCGGATACCATCGGTTCCGAAATAACGGCGTGCCATTTGAACTCCAAATCTTTTCCAGCATTCCGGCAAAAGCTGAAACAGCCGGAAGCGTTTTTGGCTAGATGCCACAAACCACGATAAACAGCACGTAAATTAGCGCAAAAATGGCTTATATCTTGTTACCAAAATGAAAAGGCCACCCGGAAACCCGGATGGCCTTTTACAATTTTTAGCTTGCGCGAACGATCAATGCGGCTGCGGCTCCATGCCGCCTTCGGCCTCGCCGTCGCCCTTTGCTTCGGTCGGACCATCCTTCTTGGTGCCTGCCTTCGGCACTGCCGAACCACGGCTGCCCGGAGAATCGTCACCCAGATCGCGGGCGGGCTTCTCGCCCTTCAGCAGGGCCTTGATCTCGTCGCCGGTCAGGGTTTCGTATTCAAGCAGACCCTCGGCAATCGCAACGAAACCATCGTGGTTTTCCGTCAGGATGCGGCGGGCCTCGCCGTAAGCCTCGTCGATCAGGCGACGAACTTCCGTGTCGATAGTCTGGGCCGTCGCCTCGGAGACGTTCTTCGACTGCGAGACGGAATGGCCGAGGAAGACTTCCTGCTGGTTTTCACCATAGGACACCTGGCCAAGAGCATCGGAGAAGCCCCATTGCGTGACCATGGCGCGGGCAAGCTTGGTGGCCTGCTCGATATCCGAAGACGCGCCGGAGGTGATGTTTTCCTTGCCGAAGGTCAGCTCTTCGGCAACGCGGCCACCCATCATGATGACGAGGCGCGATACCATCCACTTGTAGCTCATGGAGTAGCGGTCGCCTTCCGGCAGCTGCATGACCATGCCGAGAGCGCGGCCGCGCGGGATGATCGTCGCCTTATGCAACGGATCGGCCACGGCAACCTTCAGTGCGGTGATGGCATGTCCGGCTTCGTGATAGGCGGTCAGCTTCTTTTCGGCCTCGGTCATGGCGGAAGAGCGGCGCTCCGCACCCATCATGATCTTGTCCTTGGCGTCTTCGAATTCCTGCATGGTGACCACGCGCTTGTTGCGGCGGGCAGCCATGAGGGCAGCTTCGTTGACGAGGTTCATCAGGTCCGCACCCGAAAAACCGGGGGTACCACGAGCCAGAACCTTAAGGTCGACATTCGGCGCCAGAGGCACGTTGCGGATATGCACCTTGAGGATGCGCTCGCGGCCGACAATATCCGGGTTTGGCACGACGACCTGACGGTCGAAACGACCGGGACGCAGAAGTGCGGGGTCAAGAACATCAGGACGGTTGGTGGCGGCGATGAGGATAATGCCTTCATTCGCCTCGAAACCGTCCATTTCGACCAGCAGCTGGTTCAGCGTCTGCTCGCGTTCGTCGTTACCGCCGCCTAGACCGGCGCCACGATGGCGGCCGACGGCGTCGATTTCATCGATGAAGATGATGCAGGGCGCATTCTTCTTGGCCTGCTCGAACATGTCACGCACACGGCTTGCGCCGACGCCGACGAACATTTCCACGAAATCCGAACCGGAAATGGTGAAGAACGGCACATTGGCTTCGCCGGCGACGGAACGCGCCAGAAGGGTTTTACCCGTGCCGGGCGGGCCAACGAGCAGCACGCCGCGCGGGATTTTACCGCCGAGACGCTGGAACTTCTGCGGATCGCGCAGGAATTCGACGATTTCCTCGAGGTCCTGCTTGGCTTCGTCCACGCCTGCAACGTCATCGAACGTCACGCGGCCATGGGCTTCCGTCAAAAGCTTGGCCTTGGACTTGCCGAAGCCCATCGCACCACGCGAGCCGCCCTGCATCTGCCGCATGAAAAACAGCCAGACGCCGAGAATGAGGAACATCGGCAGAAGCGTGCCGAGATAGCTCAGGAAACCGGAGGAACCGTCGCTTTCGGGACGCGCCACGATGGTCACGTTCTTGCTCTGCAAGCGCTCCATCAGACTGTCATCGATGACGGGGGAATAGGTCTGAAAGGCCGTGCCGTTTTCGGTATAGGTTCCGAGAACCCGGTTACCGGTGACGGTCACGTCGCGAACTCGCCCGGAATCCACATCGCGAAGAAACTGGGAATACGGAATTTCCCGCGAACCCGTTTGCGTCGGCGACGTCTGGAACATGCTGAACAATGCGATCAGCAAGAGGGCAATCACGGCCCACAAGGCGAAATTTCTGAAATTTGGGTTCATCGAACTCCCCGAACTCACACGGACAAATTTGCTGCCCGCTATAATGTGCCCCTAACATAAGGACGACATCTCCCGTTGCCAAGGCGAACGGCGTTATCTGATGCGTTTTGGTGTAAAAACTATTCCAAGGCAATTCACGAAAAAGAGGCCGGATTTAAACCGGGGGCTGTGGATAAGCCGGGCGGCCGAATAAATTGGCGATTGCATTCGCCAACTCAAGGTCGAAACGCGACAGGAACAGATCGAAAGGTGCGAGCCTGGGCGTGACGGTGACGGCCTCCGCCCGCGAACCCAGCTCATCGGCCGCTGCGGCAATTTGCGGCAGCCCCGCCATCGCCTGTTTCGCCACCCCGGCCGGTACCGACGGAAAAAGCGAAGCCGCTTCCGCAGCATCGCTCGCCCTGCGCGCTTTGACGTGGACTGGAAAAGCCGATCCATTCTTCACGAGGAAACGATTGTCCCATAGCCCTTGGTCATGTGCGCCAATATCAAGCTCCGGCAGGTTTCGCTGCTCGCGGAACATATAAAGCCCGTCCCGCCGGCGATCGAGCAGGACGCGACCGACCGTCAGTCGCCCGTTTTCAGCCGCTTTAAGAAACTCCAGAACGCGCGCCATGCTGCTTGCGGCCGGAAAATATGCCCTTCCCCCAAGGGTTGCGATCAGCGCCGCCAACCCATGCCGGAACTCGGGAAGATCGGGATTGACGCCATCGCCGGCCAATCTGGCGAGCGCAGCATGGAAAACCTGTGTATGCCCCCGCAGAAAAGCAGCCGTTGTTTCGGAAAGCGCCTGCCTTTTGAGAGAGGTTTCCGCATTGATCCGGACAGGAGAGACGGGAAGCGCCTGCCGTACACGCACCCTTTCATATCGGGTATTTTCATTGCTCGGATCGTCAAACCAACCGCGCGAGCGGGAGGACACATAGCCACGGATCGCCTGCCTCTCACACATCAGGAACGGCCGCATGATCCAGTGGCGGCCATCGTATAAGACCGCATCCGCCATGCCGGAGAGACCGAGATTGTCAGAGCCGCCGCTGCGGGCAGCGCGCATCGCCACGGTTTCGCGCTGGTCGCCGACCGTATGTCCCGTCACGACAAGATCGGCGCCCGTCTCGCGGGCGACCTCGGCAATCAGGCGGTAGCGGGCAAGCCGGGAGGCTTCGGAAAGGCCCGAGGCCGGTTTGATGCCGTCCCATCGGCGGGTAACGTGGGGGATGCCTAGCTCGGCGCAGAGCATCGCCACCTTGCGCGCCTCATCGGCGGATTCCGCTCTCAGCGCATGGTCTATGGTGACAGCGGAAAGGCGCAAGCCATCCCGATCCGTCTCCGCCATTGCCTCATGCAAGGCCAGCAACAGACCGGTGGAATCACTGCCTCCGGAGATTGCGACGAGCATATGGGCTGGTGTGTGGAGATTTTTGACAAAAGACCTCGCCGCCGCGAGCGGCGCAACAGTCTTTTCGTTCAGAATGCGGGCATCAACCGGCATGGAAATACCCGCGATCGCAGGGAAAAATCAGCAGCTCAGCCGTTTCTGTTCGCTGGCAACCTTGCTCAGCACAGTCTTGGAAGCATTGGGATAACGCTTCGGCACCTCGCGCAGCGTGGCGCAGGCGGTTTCGGTATTGTCGAGAGCGGCAAGCGACATGCCGAGCTTCATCAGCATTTCCGGCGCCTTCGGCGATTTGCCATAGGCCTGATGGCCGTTCAGGAAGGTCTTTGCGGCCTCATTGAACTTGCCCTGGGAATATTGCGCCTCGCCCAGCCAGAAGCTCGCATCCGCGGCCTTCGTGCCCTTCGGATAACCCTGCAGATATTGCTGGAACCCCTGTTCCGCCAGCTTGTAGTCGCCGGAAAGAACATGGCCGTAAGCGGCCTGATAAATATCGCCTTCGCTGGTAAGCGCCGCCGTATTCACCGGATCCGTCTTGCGCTGGCTATTGCCCGTGCTGACGCCCGGAAGGCTGGCGGAGGAATTATTAGCGCCCTGATTCAACGTGCCGCCAACCGGCATTCCCTTGGAATCAAGCTCGATGGAGCCGAGCGTCGTCTCTCCCGGTGCGCCTGTCGGAGCGGTGGAGGGAGCAGACGGAGAAACGGAAGCGCCACCCTCGGGTGGCGTTTCGATGATCGTTGCAACGTCGTCGGTCGGCGGTGAGGCCGGATTGACCGGACTGGCTTCCGCCTTCTTTTTCGGCGCAGCGGTCGGGCTTGCACCCTTGCCGCCGGCATTGCCGCTCTCCAGTTCCTGGAAGCGGAACTCATTGTCTTCCTGCGCCTTGCGGATCGTTTCCTGCATCTGCAGAAGCTGGAAGCTCATTTCCTCGATACGGCCGTTGAGCTGCCGGATCTGTTCTTCAAGCTGCTGAACCCTATAGGCTTCATTGGCCTGAACCCGGACGACCGGGGGCTGCTGAGAGTTGATCGTGCCGAAGCTACCCCCCGCACCGAACAGCGGACCCGAAACGGCGATGCCGCTCAAGCCGGTGCAGGCTGCAAGCCCCAGCATTCCCGCCACGACAAGTTTCTTCATCTCATTCGTCCTGCCTTAACTGATTTGCACCGGAATGGCGCAAGCCGGATTTTTTCCATATCAACCGAAAAAGCAACTTAACTTCGGCCAAACTATGAAAAAAACAAAAGGCGGCCCAAAGACCGCCTTTCATTCAAGATCACAATAACGTCAGGCAATCACATGCCCGCGCCACCGAGAACCGTCACGGCGCGGCGGTTCTGCGACCAGCAGGAGATGTCGTCGCAAACGGCGACCGGCTTTTCCTTGCCGTAGGAGATCGTCTTCATGCGGTTGGCCGGAACACCCTGGGAAGCCAGGAAGTCGCGGGTTGCAGCCGCACGACGGGCGCCGAGCGCCAGGTTGTATTCGCGCGTGCCGCGTTCGTCGGCATGGCCTTCAACGGTGATGGCGTAGTTCGGGTAACGGGCGAGCCACTGAGCCTGGCGCTGCAGGGTCTGCTGGGCGTCAGCGCGGATAGAGGTCGAGTCGGTGTCGAAGAAGATGCGGTCGCCGACATTGACCGTGAAGTCCTGCTGGGAGCCCGGCGTTGCGGAGCCCGCGCCACCAAGGCCAAGTTCACCGGCGCTGTTCGGCATGTTCTTCTTGTTCGCGCAACCTGCGAGGGCGAGCGCGAGCGTCATGGCGATGACAGCCGGGTTACGGGCCAGTTTCTGCATGGGGCTGAGTGCCGAAATGTGTGTACGGCTCATCGCCGGTCTCTCCTTAGGATTTCAATAACGTTGCCGGACACTAACTGATCGCGGTTAATAGCCGGCAAACGCTTATGGTTAACAGAAAGGAAATGTCCCATTTTTTTGCTCCCTCACAACACTTTGCGGCAAGAAAGAGGCGCACTTCCCCATGGTATCAAGTAAAACATGACGGCGCCGGTTCATGCCGGCGCCGTCATGGCAGTCATATCAGTCCAGAAGCGGCGACCATGCCGGATCCGAAGCGAAAGTCGGCGTCTTGATGAGCTGCTCGTTGTAGCCCGTCAAGTCGATCGAATAGAGCTGCGGACCGCCCGCACCGGCGTTCTGACGGAAGAACATCAGCACGCGGCCGTTCGGCGCCCAGGTCGGGCCTTCATTGTGGAAACCGCTGGTCAGGATGCGCTCGCCCGAACCGTCGGTCTTCATCACGCCAATCGAGAACTTGCCGCCCGACTGCTTGGTGAAGGCGATCAGATCGCCGCGCGGCGACCAGACCGGCGTGGAATAGGAACCATCGCCGAAGGAAACGCGCTGCTGGCCGGAACCATCGGCATTCATGACGTAAATCTGCTGGCGGCCGCCGCGGTCGCTTTCGAAGGCGACGCGCTGACCGTCGGGTGAATAGGACGGCGCCGTATCGATCGCCGACGTGTTCGTCAGCCGCGTCGTGGTGCGAGAGCGCAGGTCCATGGTGTAGATATTGGCGTTGCCATCCTGCTGCAGGCTCATGATGACCTTCTGGCCATCCGGAGAGAAGCGCGGCGAGAAGGTCATGCCGGGGAAATTGCCGACAACTTCGCGCTGTCCGGTTTCCAGCTGCAGCAGGTAGACGCGCGGCTGCTGGCCTTCGAAGGACATGTAGGTCACTTCCTGACGGTTCGGCGAGAAACGCGGCGTCAGGACGATGTCGTTCGAGTTGGTGAGGTTACGGACGTTGAAGCCATCCTGGTCCATGATCGACAGCTGGCGCTTGCGGGCCGTCTTCGGGCCGCTTTCAGAGACGAAAACGACGCGGGTGTCGAAGTAGCCCTTTTCACCGGTGATCCGCTCATAGATGGCGTCGGCGATGATGTGGGCGACGCGGCGCCAGTTTTCCGGCTGGGTAAAGAACTGCTGGCCAGTCATCTGCTGGTTGGCGAACGTATCCCACAGACGGAATTCGGCGCGCAGGCGGCCATCGCTTTCACGCGTGACACGGCCGGTCACGAGCGCCTGGGCGTTGATGACCTTCCAGTCCTCGAAACGCGGCTGCTGATCCGGATTGCTGATCTTTTCGATGAAGGCGTTCTTGTTGACCGGCGCAAAAAGGCCGGAACGCTGCAGGTCGGCGGCAATGACCGCGGAAACCTGCGCGCCGATGCCGTCGCTCGACATGAAGTCGGTGATGGCGATGGGCAGCGGCTCGACATTGCCCTTGTTGATGTTGATTTCCACCCGCGCAAAAGCCGGTGCGGAGAAAACCGACATGAGGGCCGCGACAGCGAGCACCAGCCGGATCGGCGAAAATATCTTCATGTTGCCAGGCCTTTCAGCATTCATAGCAATTCACTGGGATCGAAGTTCACGACAACTTCGTTCCATGCGTCATATTTGTCGGCAGGAAGGTTGGTGAACGGAGCAGAACGCATGATGGCGCGATAGGCTCCGCCGGAAAGAGCACGACGTGTTCCTTCGGAACCGCCGGTCGCCTCGATCTCGGGCCGACCGATGATGGTTCCATCACGGTCGAGCTTCATGGTGACCCGGACGCGAACGTCCGAGGCATCCGCCATGCCGGGAATGATCTGCCAGTTCTTCTGGATCGCGCCACGCAGCGCATCCATTTCCGTCTGGCTGAGCGTCGAACCGCCCGTCGTCTTTTTGCCGCCAAGCGAGGCCTGCTGGGTGGAGCGCTTGGCGCCGCCACCCGAAGGCGCCTGCTTGTTCAAAAGCGCGGCGATATCGTCGGCGTTAAAATCGCTTTCCTTCGAGGAAGCCGATTTCGCAGTCTCCTGCTTCTTCTCGCCGGGCTTCTTGTCGGAAGGCTTGTCGGTGGACTTCGCCTGATCGGGCTTGGTCTCGGCCGGTTTTTCCGCGGGCTTCTGCTCGGCAGGCTTGGTTTCGGCCTGCTTCGGCTCTTCCGGCTTCGGCGGCTCGGGACGGGAGTTTGGACGCGGCACGTTCTGCGGTACGGGAATTTCGGCCGGTTCCTGCTGCGCTGGCGGCGGCTCTTTGGCCTTCGTTTCCTGCGGCGGCGGCTCCGTCTTCGGCTGCGGCGCGATCTCGGGCTTGGTCTGCGGCAAGGCGGCCATTTCCTGCGGCTTCGGAGCCGAGGTTTCTTCCTTGACGATTTCCTTCACCTCGTTCGCCTTGGTGTCGACGACGGGTTGCGGCTTTTCCTGCTTTGGCGGAGCGGCGGCGCTGATATTGTCGTTCGGCTTGGTGGTCGGGGTCGGCGGCGCGTCAAGATCGACCGTGTTGTTGCCGACGTTCTGGGCGTTCTCGACGATATCCGGACGCGTCGTCGGAACGGGGGCCGACTTTTCCGCTTTCGGCGCGTTCTTGTCGCCCTGCTGGATCTGGCTCAGCTCCTCGATGGGCACCAGTTCCACCGGCAGAGCCTCGGCCTGCGACACGTCAAGCGGCTCCGGCGAGCCCAGGGAAACGAGGGCGAAAGCCAGAAGCGACGCATGCACGATCGCGGATGTGGTAAGGCTGCCCTTCATCGTTTTACGTCAATTGTCCTGTTTCTGCTGGGTCACAAGGCCGATATTCTTGAAGCCCGCCGCCTGGATGCGCGCCATCACATCGGCGACGACGCCGTATGCGGCAACGGAATCCGCGCGCACGAAGATGCGTTCGTTATAACCTGTCGTGGCGATTGCCTGCAGCTTGTCGGCCACTTCTGCCGCCTGAATTTCCGTTTCCTGCAAATGGATCTGGCCATTGGCGTTGACGGAAATGGTGATCGGCTGCGTGTCCGAGTTCAGCGCATTGGCGGATGTCTGCGGCAGATCGATCGGCACGCCGACCGTCATCATCGGCGCTGCCACCATGAAGATGATGAGCAGCACGAGCATGACGTCGACCAGCGGCGTCACGTTGATCTCGCTGATCGCGCCGCCCCTGCGTCGTCCGCCGCGCCCCCGGCGTCCACCGGAACCGCCGCCGCTGCCACCTGCTGACATACCCATATCATTTACTCCATTTTGCCTTGCGGCAAATTACTGCACAGCATGCGGCCGCTTACTGGGCGGCCTGCCGCGTCTGAAGTTTTTCATCGATCTGGCGCGACAGGATCGCGGAGAACTCATCGGCGAAACCTTCCATGCGGGCGGAAAGCTTGTGCGCGTCGGCCGTGAACTTGTTGTAGGCGATAACGGCGGGAATAGCCGCGACAAGACCGATGGCCGTTGCCAGAAGCGCTTCGGCGATACCCGGCGCCACGACCGCAAGGTTGGTGGACTTCGAACCGGCAATCGCCTGGAACGAGGTCATGATACCCACAACCGTACCGAAGAGACCGATGAAGGGACCGGCCGAACCGATGGTGGCGAGCGAACCGAGGCGCGCCTCGTATTGTTCGCTTTCACGCGCCATGGTCACGTCCATCGCCCGGTCGATGCGCATCTGCAGACCGATGGGCGAGCGTGCGCCGCGCTCGAAGGATTTCTTCCATTCGCGCATGGCGGAAACGAAAATCGCCGCAAGACCGCCGTTCTGGCGTTCCGCCAGCGTGCGATAAAGCTCTTCGAGCGACTGGCCCGACCAGAAGACCTGTTCGAACTGGTCGAACTGGCGTCTTGCCTTGCCGAAGCTCACATATTTGTCAAAGACGATCGCCCACGTCCAGACCGAGGCGGCGATAAGTCCGATCATCACGAGCTTCACGATGAGGCCCGCCTGCATAAACAGTGCCCAGAGACTTACATCGTGCGTCGCCGCTGCCAAACCTGCCTGTTCCATAAATATCCAATCCCCGAATCCAAACGCCCGGTACGGGACCGGGCGATTCAAACGCGTGTTAACGCTCGAAGTCCTGCGGCAACAGCCGCCAACCCCTTAGCCATACCCCGATACTTGCCAGTAAGCCTTACTTGCCAATAAATTTGGTGAAAGGAAGGCGTGCGCCGCACAAATGCCAGTTGCTAAAGTAAGACACCATTATGGTTAAAGGAGTGTTACAACCGGGCCACGCCAGATGGATTTACTGGATGGAACCGCCAATTACTTCAGGAATTTTTCCGCCACTGTCTCCGGAAGACGCCTTGGGCGACCATTGGCGTTGATGACGGCGATGATGACCTTGGCGGCGACCAGCAGTGTTTCGCCGCGCCGGATTTCCTGATTGAGCACCATTTTCGCGCCGCCGGCCTTCTCGGTGATAGTCGTGATCGTCAAGACGTCATCCATCCGCGCCGGGCTTTTGAAATCGATCTCCATGCGATGCACGACGAAGACCAGACCTTCTTCGTCAGCGGTCAGAAGCGCGCTTTGCTCGCAGCCGAGGCAGCGCAGGTAATCGGTGCGGCCACGTTCGAGAAAATGCAGGTAGCGGGCGTGATAAACGAGGCCGGAGAAATCCGTGTCCTCGTAATAGACACGCTGCGTCAGGCGGTGGCCATGTTCGATAAGCTCACCCGAAAGCGAAACCACAAGCTCGCTCATATTATCTCCTTGGGAATTTCAACTGCATCGCGGCGTCCTTCGCGGACAATAAGATGCTCATGCCGTTGCGGCAGCGCTTCGATACGCTCCGCGATGAAACGGGGCCTCAGATCGCTCTTCAGAAGTGCTGAAGGCTGCGCGGGCAGCCAGCGGAACTCCACCTCGACACCATCCAGCACCCGATGCACGATATCGCTTTCATGGAACGGCAGGGGCTGGCGAAGCGAAACGAGATAATAAAATCCGAGCTCATGCGCCGCAAAATCGTCATAGGCGAAAAAATTCTCGGCCGACCAGAGAAGACGTTCGACCGAACAATCCCGGTCAAGCTCTTCGCCGATCTCGCGGATGATGGTTTCCTGCGAGCTTTCGCCGATTTCGGCACGGCCGCCGGGCAAGGCCCAGTAAGTGTCCTTCGTGCCGCGCTGGACGAGAACATGGCCGTTCTGAAAGATCAGCGCCGCCACGCGCATGCTGAAAAGCTGCGGCTTCCGGTCCAGCCGGATCATGTGGCGTTCAGGGACAGAGGTCATTTATCGTCCAGATCGCCGTCATGCCAGACGAGGTGTCTCGTGGCCTTCGGCAGGTGCTCTATTTCGTCGGCGATGAAATAGGGCGGAATATCAAGCTCGGTCAATGCCTGACGGGTTGCGGCGACCCAGCGGAACTCCAGCTCGTTATCGCCGTCCTGAACGCGGTGAATGATATCGGTCGGATGAAAGGCCAGCGTCTCCGGCAGGTCCATCAGGTAATAAAACCCGAGTTCGTGCCAGTCCTTGCCCTCATAGTGGAAGAAATTTTCGACCGCCCAGAGAAGCCGCCCGATCTTGGCCTCGACGCCAAGCTCTTCCACCATTTCGCGCGCCAGCGTTTCTTCGGAGCGTTCGCCCATTTCGGCGCGGCCGCCCGGAAAGGTCCAGAATTTTTCATGCGACGCCCGGTGCACCAGCACGTGGCCATCGCGAAACGCCAGTCCCGCGACCCGCATCTGAAAAATGCGCTTCGGCTTGAACTTGATGCGGATGCGGGTGTCCTGCTTGGTATCGTGTGTCATGGCGCTGACCTGCGGGCTGGAAACATCAAATCGGTTTCCGTCCACCCTAGCGCATCCATCTCATCTTTTCTCACCTTTGCGTCATCTCCCACAATGAATTCATCCAGTTGCGGCGGCTTGAGCGCGGTGCCGGACAACATGGCATGCGCCTGCCCGCGATGATGCGTCTGGTGCTGGAAGAGATGCGACAGGATATCGTCGCAGCGATCATGCTGGATACGCGCACCGCGGTGAATATTGACGTTAGCGGCAAGGCCGTCTTCATCGAGGCTGTCGACAAATGCGATCAGCACCTCGTCCAACTCCGTCTGGGCAACATGCAAATCCGCCATGGTGGCGAAAGGCTCTTCTTCAGCAAAGGCCGCAAGGCCGAGCGTGCCGCCTTGCAGGGCATCGATATAAAAACGGTCAACGGTGTAGATGTGGTTCAGCGTCGCGCGCAGCGTCGGAAAGAAACTCACACGGGAGGCGACGAACGCTTCCTGAGAAAGCTGAAGACAGGCCTGATGCAGCCGAAAATTGGCCAGCCGGTTGTTGCGCGCGAGTTTGCGGAAGACCCGCAGCGGATCGTAAGACATCAAGGCTCCTCCATTGCCGCCGAAGGGCGGCGTCGTTCAATCGACGCGCTCAAGCTCCGATCTGCTTTTCAGAACCCTGGCGCCGTCTTCCTGCTCGATCAGATAGGCAGGCTCCTGCCTGCTCGCCTTCCGCTTTATTCTGGAGCCGGCGATGGTGCGTTCGACATCATCCGTGAAAGTCTCGACAATTTTACCTTCACCGGTGCCACTGCCCCAGTTCCACCGGACCTTCGTGCCCTTGCGATACACCGACATGATCATCTCCGTGCCAAAGACGATCAAATGCCGGCACGCCGGGCTTGTTCCCTCAATCCTCCTCCAGGGTCAGCCGGAACTGCGCCGCCTCAAGATCCTTGGGTGGCTGCATGCCCAGATGTTTCCAGGCCGTGCCGGTCAGAATGCGGCCGCGCGGCGTGCGCTGGATGAAGCCCTGCTGGATCATATAGGGTTCGATAATATCCTCGATCGCGTCGCGCGGCTCCGAAAGGCCGGCGGCGATGGTTTCGATGCCAACCGGGCCTCCGCCGAAATTGACGGCGATCATGGTCAGATACCGCATGTCGAGCTGGTCGAGACCCATTTTGTCGACCAGAAGCCGGGTCAAAGCCTCATCGGCGATCTCACGCGTGACCGCTTCCGCCCGCGCCACCTCGGCGAAATCGCGCACGCGGCGCAGTAGCCGTCCGGCGATACGCGGCGTGCCGCGGGCACGCCTTGCCACCTCGCGTGCACCCTCATCGGTCATGTTCAGGCCCATCAGCCGCGCGCCGCGTCGGACGATCAATTCCAGTTCGTCGACGGTGTAAAAAGCCAATCGGACGGGAATGCCGAAACGGTCGCGCAGCGGCGTTGTCAAAAGCCCAAGACGGGTCGTCGCGGCGACAAGGGTAAATTTGGAAAGATCGATCTTCACCGAACGTGCCGCCGGTCCTTCGCCGATGATGAGGTCGAGCTGGAAATCCTCCATTGCCGGGTAGAGAATTTCTTCCACCGCCGGGTTGAGACGGTGGATTTCATCGATGAAGAGTACGTCGCGCTCCTCGAGATTGGTCAGAAGCGCGGCGAGATCGCCCGCCTTGGCGATGACGGGGCCGGAGGTGGATTTGAAGTTGACGCCAAGTTCCTTGGCCATGATCTGCGCCAGCGTGGTCTTGCCGAGACCGGGCGGGCCGACGAACAACACGTGATCCAGCGCTTCGCCACGGTTCTTGGCCGCCTCGATAAATACCTTGAGATTGGCGCGGGCCTCCGCCTGGCCGGTAAAATCGTCCAGCGACTGCGGGCGCAGGGTGGTGTCGATGTCCTCACCGCGCTTGTCCGCCGAAATCAGTCTGTCCGTACCGCTCATTCAAGGCATTCCATTGTTTTAAACGAATTCATGAGGTGGTCTTCGCCGCTATATCATGACTGTCACGCCAAGGCGCTTCACGAAATTCAACATCGCGCCCGACCAGCATGTGTACCGCGCCCAGCCTACCGCGAAAGCTCTTTCAGCCCGAGCCGGATCAGCTTGGCGCTGTCGCCGCCCTCCCCGCCGTTCTTCAGCGCGGCGGCAACCGCATTGGCGGCCTGGTCGCGCGAATAGCCGAGATTGGTGAGCGCGGAGACGGCATCCGCCACCGGCGCGGATGCGACGCCTTCGCCAAGCTCCTGCTTGAGGCCGATTGAGGCGGAAGCCTCTCCCGCAAAGGCCGGAGCCTTGTTGCGAAGCTCGGTCACAAGACGCACCGCCACCTTCGGCCCGACGCCCGGCGCGCGCGAGATCATCGTTTTGTCCTGTAGCGCAATGGCATTTGCCAGTTCGGAGGGCGACAGCGTGGAAAGAACGGCCAAGGCCACTTTCGAGCCAACACCCTGCACGCTCTGCAGAAGGTTGAACCATTCCCGCTCCAGCGCCGAGAGAAAACCGAAGAGCTTCAGCTGGTCCTCACGCACATAGGTTTCGATGAACAGCACCACCGCCTCCCCGACGGAGCCGATTTTCGACAGCGTGCGCGCCGAACAATAGGCGACGTAACAGACGCCGTGCACATCCACCAGCACATAGTCCGCGCCGATTTCCTCGATGCTGCCTTTCAGTTTTCCGATCATGGTGCCGCCCGCTGTGATGAGACTTTAAATATTCAACCGGCCGCCAGCAGTCGCCGCATCCTGTCACCGCCGCGATTATGGGCGTGGCAGATTGCGATGGCGAGCGCGTCCGCCGCATCGTTACCCTTGAATTCGGCCTTCGGCATCAGGATTTTCAGCATCATGTGAATTTGCTGCTTTTCGCCGTGCCCGACGCCGATGACGGCCTTCTTCACCGCGTTCGGCGCATATTCAAAGACCGGCAATCCTGCGCGCGCCGGAACCAGCATGGCGATGCCGCGCGCCTGGCCGAGTTTCAGCGTCGCAACCGCATCCTTGTTCACGAAGGTCTGCTCCACCGCCGCCTCATCGGGCTGATGGCTGTGCACGATATCCGCCAGCCCGTCATGCAGCTGGCAGAGCCGCGAGGCGAGATCCATATCACCGTCCGACGTCACCGTGCCGGAGGCGACAAACCGCAGACTGTTACCGAGGGTGTCGATCACCCCCCAGCCGGTGCGCCTTAATCCGGGGTCAATGCCGATGATTCGAATCGTCTTTTGCATGAGGCACCTTATCTTTCCGGCTGCGACCCTGCCAGCGATAAGTGAACAAAACGACAACATTCATCAAATTTGCAGTGCAGCATTTACCTCTGCTTAAACCGCGTACCGCATTGTTCCCCCCACAAAATAAAAAAGGGGAGCTGCGGACATGATGATCCGCAGCATAATATCTGAGCCATATCAGCCATCCGGTGGCGCCACATGCATGGCGCGGGAACTGATACGGCATTGGGGGCTGCATCGGCCATGCTGAACCGTTTTCATTCCATATCCACCAAAGTGCTGGCGATTTTCCTGGCGCTGATGGCGATCTCGACCGGGGCTCTGACACTTCTCGGCTACCAAAGCAGCAGCGGCGTTCTGGAAGAACAGGCGTCGAAATCCATGGAGAGCATTCTCGTCTTTCGCGGCGACATGCTCCAGGAGCTTCTTGAGCAGCTGAAAACGCAGGCGGATTCCATCGCCAAGATCGAATCCCTGCAGATGGCTGTCGTTTCCATGCGCAGCGGCTGGGCAACCGTGCAGAAAAACTCAGGCGACGCGAAGGCGGAACTGCAGCGCGTCTTCGTCAAGGAAAACCCCTTTGGCGAAAAGGAAAAGCTGATCAAGCCGGAAAGCCCGAGCGGCTTTTATTATTCCACCCATGAAAAAACCCAGACGGATATTGGCGGTTATCTGCAGGGAACGCCGTTCAGCGACGTTCTCTTCATCGATCCCGCAGGCACGGTCTATTACTCTTACCTGAAAGGATCGGCTTTCGGGGAAACCGTCACCGGCAGCGCCTGGGCGGAAAGCGGCCTCGGCGCGGCCTTCGCACGCGGCGCCGCAAATGCCGAAAAGGCCGTTAACGACGTGGCCCAGACCAGCTTCTCCGGCCTGCGCATCGATGCCGCCACGAAAGAGGCCGGCATTTATTTCGGCGTTCCCGTCGTCAAGTTCGGCGCTTTCAAGGGCATCGTCCTCTTCCGGGTCAAGGAAGAGGTCTTCAGCCAAATCCTCACAAAGGGTGTGACGGCCGGCAGTTCCGAACAGTCCGCGATCGTTTCCGCCGATGGCAAGGTTATCGGCGTGGAGGGCAACAGGCTGGTCGGCCTCGATCCGGCAATCTATGGCTTCCATGGACAAGCGCTGAATACGACGGGCATGACGATTGCCAAGATCGACCGTGCCGATGGCGAGGCCAATGCCTATGCCCGCCCCTTCTCCTTTGCCGGGGAAAAATATCTCGCGGTGGAAAGCATGCTGCGCAGCGAATTGAATGCGGGCTCGGTTTCGATTGCCGGCACGCTTGCCGTGATCGGCCTTTGCGTTCTGGCGGCCATGTGCGCGGCGACGGCCTTCTTTGCGCGACGCCTGTTCGCACCGCTGGAAAAGCTTGCAGGATTGACCGGCGAAGTGGCCGCAGGCCGTCTCGATGCGGAGATCGGCAATCAGGACCGGAAGGACGAGATCGGCCGCATGGCGCGGGCGCTTGGCAGTTTCCGCGAAAAGCTCATCCTGCAGCGGGAGATGCAAGAAACCGCATCGCGCACGCGTGAGGAAGCCGAAACGGCCCGCCGCGCGCATCTTGCGGAACGGGAGGCCGAGGCCGGCACCCTGCAGATGGTCGTGCATTCCCTGGATGAAGGGCTGGATCGGCTGGCGAACGGCAATCTCGCCTATCGTATCGAAACCGTCTTCCCCGACGATCTCGAAAGCCTGCGCCATAACTTCAACACGGCACTTTCCCGGCTCAGCGAAACCATGCAGGCCATCGGTGGCAACTCCGCCGCCGTTCGTGGCGGTTCCGAGGAGATGCGAGTGGGCGCCGATCAGCTCGCCGAACGGACCGAACGGCAGGCAGCTTCCATCACCGAAACGGCAAGCGCGATCAAGGCGATCACGGAGGCCGTCCGCGACCAGATCGAACGCGCCGAACAGGCAACGCGGATAGCCCGCGACGCCAGCGCGGAGGCCACGGCATCCAGCCGCATCATGGAGCAGACCATCGCCGCCATGGAGGCGATCCAGACCTCGTCACGCCAGATCAACCAGATCATCGGCGTCATCGATGAAATCGCCTTTCAGACCAATCTTCTCGCCCTCAATGCCGGCGTTGAGGCAGCCCGTGCGGGCGAAGCCGGCAAGGGCTTTGCGGTCGTGGCGCAGGAGGTGCGCGAACTGGCGCAGCGTTCGGCAGCGGCCGCAAAGGAGATCACCAGCCTGCTGAAACGTTCCACGGACGAAGTTTCCGCCGGCGTGGCGCTGGTGGAAAAAGCAGGCACGTCGCTTTCCGGCATCGGCAAGCATGTGCAGACCATCAGCACGCGCATCGAGGAGATCATGGACTCCACCCGCGAGGAAGCGCACACGCTCTCGGAAATCAACAGCACCGTCGCCAGCCTCGACGCCATGACCCAGCAGAATGCCGCCATGGTAGAAGAAACGACGGCCGCCATTCACAATCTCGCCTCCGAAGCGGGTGAAATGGATGGCAGGCTTGGACAATTCACGCTGGCTTCCGACCGGGATGCAGCAGGTCATCGCGACGCCCGACTAATTCGGCGGGCAGGCTGAAAAAGCAAAGGGGCCTCTTCGGAGGCCCCAATTTTTTTGAACCATCCTTCAATTCTGCGCGACTTCACTGGTAAATCGGGACACGCGCCTTACATCCGCAGCTAAAGATTTCAATTTCGCAGGAGCGTCGGATGATCCCCTTTTCCATTCTCGACCTTTCGCCCATCGGCGAAGGCGAGAGCGTCAGCGAGGCGCTTGAAAACTCCCGCCGAATGGCGATAAAGGCCGAAGAACACGGCTATAACCGCATCTGGCTGGCGGAGCACCACGGCATGCCGGGCATTGCCAGTGCGGCAACATCGCTCGTCATCGCCCATGTGGGCGCGGCCACGAAACATATCCGCGTCGGCTCCGGCGGCATCATGTTGCCCAACCACTCCCCGCTCGTCATCGCCGAGCAGTTCGGCACGCTTGCGGCGCTGCTTCCCGGCCGTGTCGATCTCGGTCTTGGCCGTGCGCCCGGAACCGACATGCGCACGGCACGGGCGCTGCGCCGCAATCTCGATGCCGGCGCGGAAAACTTCCCGCACGATATCGTCGAACTCCAGCGTTACCTTGGTCCGCCGCAGCAGGATCAGGCGATTCTTGCCGTGCCAGGCATGAATTCGAATGTGCCGATCTGGCTGCTCGGCTCCAGCACCTACAGCGCACATCTCGCCGCAGCCCTCGGCCTGCCCTATTCCTTCGCCTCGCATTTTGCCCCTGACATGCTGATGGAAGCGATCCATATCTATCGCGAGCGCTTCCAGCCCTCCGAAGTACTGGACAAGCCCTATGTGATGGTGGGTGTGATGGGGGTCGGCGCCGATACGGACGAGGAGGCGCAGCATCTCTTCACCTCGTCGCAGCAGCAATTCGTCAACCTGCGCCGCAACGTGCGCACGCAGTTTCCGAAGCCGGTGCACAGCATGGACGATTACTGGAACGAGATGGAACGTTTCTCTGTCGAACACACGCTGCGTTTTGCGGCCGTCGGCTCGCCTGAGACGATCCAGCGCCATCTCGACGGTTTCCTGGCGGAAACGCAGGCGGATGAGCTGATCGTTTCCATGCCGATCCATGACATCGAAAAGCGACTGCGATCCGTGGAGATTTTTGCCGACGTGCGAACCTCCATAAAGAAGGCTGCCTAAACAAAAAAGCCCCGGAGCGGATCGCTGCCGGGGCTTTCTTTGAAACATGAGACGTCAGGCGGAAAGCTTGGCGAGAATTTCTTCAGACACTTCGAAGTTGGAGTAGACGTTCTGCACGTCGTCATCGTCTTCGAGATTGTCGATGAGCTTCATCAGCGACTGCGCCTTTTCTTCATCCACCGGCACCGTGTTCTGCGGCTTCCAGATAGCCTTGACGCTTTCGGCTTCGCCCAGCACGCCTTCCAGCGCCTTGGAAACCTCGTTCATCGCTTCGAAACCGCAGATGATGGTGTGGCCGTCCTCGGAAGATTCGACGTCGTCGGCGCCGGCTTCGATGGCGGCTTCCATCACCTTGTCGGCATCGCCGACTTCAGCCTTGTAGGAGATTTCGCCAACCCGATCGAATGAGAACGAGACCGAGCCGGTTTCGCCGAGAGCGCCGCCGGCCTTGGTGAAAATGGAGCGAACGTTGGAAGCGGTGCGGTTGCGGTTGTCCGTCAGGGCCTCGACGATGACGGCGACGCCGCCCGGGCCGTAACCTTCGTAACGGACTTCGTCATAGTTTTCGCCATCGGCGCCGGACGCCTTCTTGATCGCACGCTCGATGTTGTCCTTCGGCATGGACTGGGCCTTGGCGTTCTGGATTGCCAGACGCAGGCGCGGGTTCATGTTCGGGTCGGGCATGCCCGTCTTTGCCGCAACGGTGATTTCGCGCGCAAGCTTGGAAAACATTTTGGACCGCACGGAGTCCTGCTTGCCCTTGCGGTGCATGATGTTCTTGAACTGTGAATGACCAGCCATGGAAAACCTGATTGTCGTAATTTGGAGATTGCGGGCCTTATAAGTGCGATAGCCGCGCCATTCAACCCCGCAAGCGCTTTCTCTTGCCGCAACAACGGAAGGAACCGATTTATCCGCTCTTCGTTCTGATCATGAACGCGGCGGAAAAGGATATTTTTCCTCCGTCGCAACATGAGACCCGAAGGAGAAAACATATGGTCAGCCTGACTGAAGCACGAGAAGCACCGGCCCGCCAGCTCTGGGACGAGATCAATTCCGTCCACGCCGGCATGCTCGGTCTCGAAGGACTGCACAACCACATGCAGCCCATGGCGCCTCACGCTGACCCCAAGACCAACACCGTCTGGTTTTTCTCCAAAAAAGACACCGATCTGGTGAAATCGCTGAAATCCGGCTCCCGGGCGCATTTCTGCGTGGTGGGCAAGGACCATGACTACCACGCCTGCCTTTCAGGCATCCTCGAAGCACGCGACGACAAAACCAAGATCGACGAATATTGGAACTCGGTCACCGCCGCATGGTACGAACATGGCAAAAGCGACCCGCAACTGATCATGCTGGCGTTGCATGTCGACGATGCCGATATCTGGGCTTCGACGGACAGCACGCTGAAATTCGGCTGGGAAATCGCCAAGGCGAACATGTCGGATGACAAGACGCCTGATGTCGGCGTCCGCCAGCACCTCACTTTTGCCTGATAAATGGCTCCCCCCGGCCTTCCCCGCCCGTCGCCATGCTACATGCCTTTTGGCACCAGTATCTGCGGCTGGCGGGGAAGGTTTCTCATCGAAACCCGGATCACCGGATCGGTCGCATAGGCAACGCGGAAACTCTCGCCGAACATCGTCAGAAACTGCTCCAGTGGCGGGCCGGTGCGGTGCATCGGCAGGATCAGCGCGGAGCGCAGGCGCTTGACCACCCGGCTCATGCTGTCTGCCCCCATGGTCAGCCCGCCATCCACCGGCACCATCAACACATCCAGACGGCCGATCTCGGCGTAATGCGTATCCGTCAACTCGTGATGCAGATGCCCGAGATGGCCGATGCACAGCCCGGCAACCTCGAAGATGAAGATGGAATTGCCGTTCTCCTGAAAGGATTCGTAATCGCCCCAGCGGTTGCGGATGTCGGTTGCGACATTGCGGATATAGACATCGCCCACCAGAACCTTGTGCTCGGCCTTTTCTCCCGGCGTATCGCTCCAGCCATGCAGCACATATTGAATGGCCGGGTCCGGACTGAGGGTAAAATGCGTCGAATGCGCCCGGTTCATCGTCACCACCGTCGGCGTGACGGGCGGACGATAGACGCCGTTATAATCGGTGGCGATTGTCACACCGCCTGGGCTTTCGATGAGATAGGTGGAATGGCCGATGAAGCTGATCTTCACCTCTTCCTTTGCCGTCGCCTGCGCCAGCTGAACACCCGGCGGATTGAAGCTCGCGAACATGACGCCCGGAATGTTGCTGGCGATCGCCTGGCACTGGCTGACGGGAGGACGGCTCGCCGTCTGGGAGAAGGCCGCTCCCGAACAGGCGATCAGCCCCGATATTGCAAGCATTAGCACGCGCAGCATCATGCCACTCCCCTGAACTTGCGAAGCTGAGAGGATGGGACAGGTTTTGGCGAGCGTCCAGTTACAAGAGCAACGGAAGGCTCGCCCTCTCGTCATTGTGAACGCTTCGGGGGAAGATTAAACCCAGAAAGACGGCAGGGTTTCCGAAAGCCGCGGCCCGATGCGCAGCGGCGCAATCTTTTCCGCCAGTCCGGTTCGGTCGGAAATCTCCACGCCGACGCCGCAGATTGTCGCAGGTCCGCTGGCGGCCTCGAAACGGCCCTTCGGCATTTTGGAAATGAAGCGGTTGATCGGCTCCTCCTTCTCCATGCCAAGCGAGCTGTCATAATCGCCGCACATGCCAGCATCCGACATGTAAGCGGTTCCGCCATTCAATATCTGGGCATCGGCGGTCGGAACATGGGTGTGGGTACCGACTACGAAACTAGCGCGCCCATCGACAAAATGGCCGAAACACTGTTTTTCGCTGGTCGCTTCCGCGTGGAAATCGAAAATAATGGCGTCGGCCTGTTCCTTCAGCGGGCAGGCGGCAAGAATGTTTTCAGCCGACTTGAAGGGATCGTCCAGTTCCGGATGCATGAAGACCCGGCCCATGATGTTGGCAACCAGTATGCGCGCGCCGTTGCGGGCATAAAAAATGCCCGAGCCTTTGCCCGGCGTACCATCCGGATAATTGGCGGGCCGGAGGAACTGGTCATGACGCTCGCAGAAGGAAACCGCTTCCTTCTGGTCCCAGACGTGGTTGCCGGTCGTCACCACATCGGCGCCGGCATTGATGGTCTCGAGATAGATATCCTCGGTGATCCCAAAACCGCCGGCAGCGTTTTCACCGTTGACGATGACGAAATCCAGCTTCAGGTCGGAAATCAGCCCCGGCAACCGCTCCCAGACAGCCGTGCGTCCGGTCTTGCCAACCATATCTCCGAGAAAAAGAAGCCTCATTCACCCGCCCCGATCTTGCGCATGTTTCTATATTTCGTCCCCTCTAGTGCATTTCCAGGAAAAGTGGAACCCGGTTTCCCGTCCGCAAATGCGACGAAACAAAGAGTTAGGGGTCTTCGCCATTCAAGGAAAAGTGGAGACCCTCTAACCGGAAATCCATCTTTTAAAAAGTGCTAAAGCGCCTTTTGCCCACTATCGGAGATCGACAATGGGGCGGAAAACCAGCGCAGGCCGCTTTCGGTCAGAATGGCGTGAAGCGACACATCATGCGGCTCCGCCGGCACGGACGGCACTTCCTGACAATCGAAGGCGACGCCGACGAGCACGGGCTGACGACCCCTGGCGTGCAATCGCGCAATGGCGCGGTCATAATGGCCTGCGCCATAACCGACCCGCTGACCTTTGCCATCGAAGACGGAGAGAGGCACGAGCAGAATATCCGGATCGAGAACCTCCGCATCCTCACCCGGGCCGGTCGTGCCAAAGCCGGTCTTCACCAGCGGCGTATCCGGCTCAAAGGCGCGGAAGACGATGGTTTCACGATCCAGCACAACGGGCAGGACAAGACGCCCGCCCCTTGTCCGCAACGCCTCCATCAGCGGCCGGGTATCGGCCTCGGAGCGGATCGGCATAAAGCCGGAAATTACGGTGCCCGGTGCAAAGGGGATATCGGAGGCGCCATGGGCCGTTATGGACTGGCTCTTCTGCTGGCGCTCCGCCAGCGTCAGCGCATCGCGCGCGGCGAGCCTTTCGCCGCGCAGCCTTGCTTTTTCGGCAACGTCACCGGGCATCAGGCGGCCCGGCTCACGAGAACCTTGTCGATGCGGTGGCCATCGAGATCGATGACCTCGAAACGCCAGCCATTGCGGGTGACATGTTCGCCCAGTTCCGGCAGGCGGCGGAACTCGTCCAGAACCAGACCGGCAACGGTCTCGAACTCGGCATCCTCGTCAATCTGGAAACCCATGCGATAAGCGAACTCATCGGCGGGCATCCAGCCGGCGACGAGGAACGAACCGTCCTCGCGCTCGACCATGGCCGGCTCCTCATCGTCATCTTCCTGGAACGCACCGGTGATGGCTTCCAGCACGTCGCCGGAGCTGATGATGCCTTCGAAATGGCCGTATTCGTCGTAGACCAGCACCATATGCACGGTGGAACGGCGCAGCGACTGGATGACGTCCACCGCGCTCGTCAGATCCGATACGACCGGCACTTCCCGCAGAAGCTCGCGAATGTTGAGTTCCTTGCCGGAAGCCAGCGCATCGAAAGCGTCCTTGGCGAAAAGCACGCCGAGAATTTCATCCGAGGCGCCGTTGCGCACCGGCAGGCGCGAACGCTGCGTCTGGCGAAGCTGCTCGCGGATTTCTTCGGCGCTGTCTTCGATATCGACCACTTCCACATCGCGTCGCGGCGTCATCAGGCCGCGCGCATTGCGGTCGGCAAGGCGCATGACGCTGGTGATCATCGCCGATTCCTCGGTCTCGATCACACCGGCGCTGTGAGCTTCGGCCAGAACCGTGCGGATTTCATCGTCGGTGACCGAAGCGTTGGATTCACCGCTATGGCCGAGAAGCGCCAGAACGGCCTTGCCCGACCGGTCGAGCAGCCACACCAGCGGCGCGCCGACCTTGGACAGCAGCATCATGGTGGGGGCGACGCGGGCGGCGACCTTTTCGGGATCGCGCAGCGCAATCTGCTTGGGCACCAGTTCGCCGACGATCAGCGACAGATAGGTGATGGCCACGACCACCGAGCCGACGCCGAGCGCATCGGCGGCACGGTCGGGAACGCCCTGCTCCAGAAGCCACGCCGTGAAGCGGGCGCCGAGCGTGGCGCCGGAAAAAGCGCCGGAAAGGACGCCGACCAGCGTGATGCCGATCTGCACCGTGGAAAGAAAGCGTCCGGGATTTTCGGAAAGGCTGAGCGCCATTGTGGCGCCCTTGCTGCCTTGTGTGGCAAGCACTTTGAGCCTCGCCGGTCTGGAGGAGACAACGGCAAGCTCGGACATGGCAAGCACACCGTTCAATACGGTGAGCAGGACCACGATCATAATTTCAGTAAACAAGTTTAGCTCTTTGGGCTGTTGAACGGCACGTCGCGGTTTTGACCGCAGCGCCCTTTTTTAAAGGGCATGACAGACATACCAATCCGGATAATAGGGAATTGTTCCGCCATTGCAATGACGGCAATATAAAAAAGCCGCGTCCGGCAGTTATGAAAAATGACTGTCGAATATATCAAGGATACAGGGAAGCCCCGGAGGTTGATCCGAAACTTCAAGCGCGATCCACGGCGACCGATGGAGATTTACGATCCTGGGCGCCTACAAAAGTAGGTGGGCACCGTGTGTCCAGCCCCACGGGACTGGCCAGGGACAGCTCCCTTTGGATCGAGTATGGCCCCAGGGATTGTGGTTCCTGTCGGGAAGCGCAGAACGCATAGAAGATATAGGACGGATCGGAGAAAACCGCCAGAGGGCAGCGCGCGAAATTTTGCCGCCTCAGAACCCTTCAGGCCATCAATGCGCGGCG
This sequence comes from Agrobacterium sp. 16-172Ci, assembly GCF_053522725.1. Taxonomy (NCBI): domain Bacteria; kingdom Pseudomonadati; phylum Pseudomonadota; class Alphaproteobacteria; order Hyphomicrobiales; family Rhizobiaceae; genus Agrobacterium; species Agrobacterium sp. 16-172Ci. Next base: position 133,719 of record NZ_JBNWBW010000004.1, on the reverse strand, counting down.
GGCTTCGGCCGCGCCAGCAGTTTTTCGGTAATCCCGTTCAGGCGGTCGGCCAGATCGCCGATGGCGAGCGCCACCATCTCGTCTGATTTCGCCCGGTGCTCGGCCATGCCGTCGCGGTTGCGGGAAAGGGAGGCGACCTCTCCTTCCAGCTTCTCGATCTTGCGATTGAGTTCGGAAAGCTCGTCCATCACCATGATGCCCGCCATAACGGTCAGGCGAAGATCGCCGATTTCGCCGAACTGGCTCTTGAGGTGCCCGACATACCGGTCGAACCTCGTTGCGAGATCGGTCAGATGGTCTTCCTGCCCCGCCTCGCACGCCATGCGATAGGCCTTGCCGTCGATCATAACTGTGACTTGCGCCATGAGCCCGCTCCTATCGATCCAGCACCGCGCGGATCGTCTCCATCGCCGTCACCAGCCGGCGGGAAACCTCGCGATTGACTTCTTCAAGACGATTGGCGCGAAACTCGGCCTGATCCAGCTCATGCGCGAGCCTTGCGCGGTCGACATGGACCCGCTTGACCTCGTTATCGATCTCGCCCGTCTCCCTTTGCCGCTCGATACGCATATCGATGGCATTTTCGAGATTTGTGATGGCAGCATTCAGCTCCGTCAGCGCAGATTGTACGGTCTTGTCAGCCGACATCGTTTTTTCCAACTCGCACGCCACCGGCCGAATCGTCCGGTTTCAGGCCTTTTCAACAATCACGAGGTTATTACCCGATTTACCATCCCGTCAATCAAACCAGTGCATTGAGACGTTTTGCTCTGTGGATGAACGAAGAGGCGGCAACGCCTATCGCACGGATTTTGTCAGGATGCCCGATTTTCTAAACGATTTTTTCTCCCTCAGCGAACCGCAAACGCCCGTGGATTTATTGACTTGCCGGCCTCACCTGCTATGGATCAACCCGCTTTTTGGATAGTTGCGTAAAACTATCTCCTTTCACCCGGAAACAGACGGAAAAGCCATGATTTCTCGCGACAAACACAACCGGATGGCAAATGCGATCCGATTTCTTGCCATGGATGCAGTGGAGAAGGCCAATTCCGGCCATCCCGGTCTGCCGATGGGCGCCGCTGATGTCGCCACCGTTCTCTTCACCCGTTACCTGAAATTCGATCCCAAGGCGCCGCTCTGGGCGGATCGCGACCGCTTCGTGCTGTCGGCAGGTCATGGCTCGATGCTTCTTTACTCGCTGCTCTATTTGACGGGCTACGAGGACATGACGATCGACGAGATCAAGCGCTTCCGTCAGTTCGGTTCCAAGACCGCCGGCCACCCCGAATATGGCCACGCGACCGGCATCGAAACCACAACCGGCCCGCTCGGCCAGGGCATCGCCAACGCCGTCGGCATGGCGATTGCCGAGCGCAAGCTGGAAGAGGAATTCGGCTCCGACCTGCAGAGCCACTTCACCTATGTCCTGTGCGGTGACGGCTGCCTCATGGAAGGCATCAGCCACGAAGCCATCGCGCTTGCCGGCCACCTGAAGCTCAACAAGCTCGTTCTGTTCTGGGATGACAACAACATCACCATCGACGGCGAAGTCGGCCTCTCCGACAGCACCGACCAGATCGCCCGCTTCCAGGCCGTTCACTGGAACACCATCCGCGTCGACGGCCATGATCCGGACGCGATTGCCGCCGCCATCGAAGCTGCGCAGAAGTCCGACCGCCCGACCTTCATCGCCTGCAAGACCGTGATAGGCTTCGGCGCGCCCAACAAGCAGGGCACCCACAAGGTTCACGGCAACCCGCTCGGCGCCGAAGAAATCGCCGCCACCCGCAAGCACCTGAACTGGGAAGCCGAAGCCTTCGTCGTTCCGGAAGATGTGCTCGATGCATGGCGTCTCGCCGGCCTGCGCTCCACCAAGACCCGCCAGGACTGGGAAGCCCGCCTTGAAGCCGCTGAAGCCGGCAAGAAGGCCGAATTCAAGCGTCGCTTCGCCGGCGACCTGCCCGGCAATTTCGACAGCGCCATCGATGCCTTCAAGAAGAAGATAATCGAGAACAACCCGACGGTCGCCACCCGCAAGGCTTCGGAAGATTCGCTCGAAGTCATCAACGGCGTCCTGCCGGAAATGGTCGGCGGTTCGGCTGACCTGACGCCGTCCAACAACACCAAGACCAGCCAGATGAAGTCCATCACGCCGACGGACTTCTCCGGCCGTTACCTGCATTACGGCATCCGCGAACACGGCATGGCAGCAGCCATGAACGGCATCGCTCTGCATGGCGGTCTCATTCCTTATGCCGGCGGCTTCCTGATCTTCTCGGATTATTGCCGTCCGTCGATCCGCCTTGCAGCGCTCATGGGCATCCGTGTCGTCCACGTTCTGACGCATGATTCCATCGGCGTCGGCGAAGACGGCCCGACCCACCAGCCGGTGGAGCAGATCGCAGCCCTGCGCGCCATTCCGAACCTGCTCGTCTTCCGCCCCGCGGATGAAACCGAGACGGCGGAATGCTGGCAGCTCGCGCTGGAACAGAAGCATCGTCCTTCCGCACTGGCGCTTACCCGCCAGAACCTTGCGCCCTCACGCAAGGAATATGAAGAGAAGAACCTCTCTGCTTACGGTGCCTACGAACTCGTCTCCGCCAGCGACGCCAAGGTTTCGATCTTCGCCTCCGGTTCGGAAGTCGAAGTGGCGCTGAAGGCCGCCGCAACGCTGAAGGACAAGGGCGTTTCCGCCCGCGTCGTTTCCGTTCCCTGCTTCGAGCTCTTCAAGGAACAGCCGGAAACCTATCGCAACGCCATCATCGGCAAGGCTCCGGTGAAGATCGCGGTCGAAGCCGCCATCCGCCAGGGCTGGGATTATTTCATCGGCTCCGACGGCGCATTCGTCGGCATGCACTCCTTTGGAGCGTCCGCACCGGCGAAGGATCTCTTCAAGCACTTCGGCATCACGGCGGAAGCCGTCGTCGCCGCAGTCGAGGCAAAACTTGCGTGAGGGCTTCCCAGGCCCTCACCATTCAGCAAAGACCACGCCCATTCTTGTTCGGGAGACTGTAAATGACTGTAAAAGTTGCCATTAACGGCTTCGGCCGCATCGGCCGCAACGTCCTGCGCGCCATCGTCGAATCCGGCCGCACCGATATCGAAGTCGTTGCCATCAACGACCTCGGCCCGGTGGAGACCAACGCCCACCTGCTGCGTTACGATTCGATCCACGGCAAGTTCCCGGCCGATGTGAAGGTAGAAGGTGACACGATCATCGTTGGCGGCGGCAAGCCGATCAAGGTGACGGCCGTTCGCGATCCGGCAACACTGCCGCACAAGGAACTCGGCGTTGACATCGCCCTGGAATGCACAGGCATCTTCACCGCCCGCGACAAGGCTGCCGCTCACCTGACGGCCGGCGCAAAGCGCGTCATCGTTTCGGCTCCGGCTGACGGCGCTGACCTCACCGTCGTCTTCGGCGTCAACGACGACCAGCTGACGAAGGACCATCTGGTCATTTCCAACGCGTCCTGCACCACCAACTGCCTCGTGCCGGTCGTGAAGGTTCTCGATGACGTCGTTGGCATCGACCATGGCTTCATGACGACGATCCACTCCTACACGGGCGACCAGCCGACGCTGGACACCATGCACAAGGACCTGTACCGCGCCCGCGCCGCAGCCCTGTCCATGATCCCGACCTCGACAGGCGCTGCCAAGGCCGTTGGCCTCGTTCTGCCGCACCTCAAGGGCAAGCTGGACGGCACGTCGATCCGCGTTCCGACCCCGAACGTTTCGGTCGTGGACTTCAAGTTCATTGCCAAGCGCGCCACCACGGTTGAGGAAATCAACGAAGCGATCAAGTCTGCCGCCAATGGCAAGCTGAAGGGCATCCTCGGCTACACGGACGAGCCGCTTGTTTCCCGCGATTTCAACCACGACAGCCATTCGTCGATCTTCGCCAACGACCAGACCAAGGTCATGGAAGGCAATTTCGTGCGCGTCCTGTCCTGGTACGACAACGAGTGGGGCTTCTCCAACCGCATGTCGGACACGGCCGTCGCCTTCGCGAAGACCATCTAACGAAGACGCATTAATGGATGCAGGTCCGGCGGGAGCAATCTCGCCGGATTTTTTATTTCGATTTTCCTATCAGGTGCCTCCAAGTTTTCAATTTCCTGCCTTTGTCTGGTCCACTTTGGGACGGACAAGAAACACAGGGATAACGGTCGTGCGCAATGCACTTCGGCCCTGCCGTATCATTCGATACACCCCGCCTTGCGTCGCCTTTCAACGCCACCCGAAACAGCGCTGACAGACCGCAACCCGTGGGGCATTGACTGCAGACGCGCAGAGCATTCATTGCGCCACGGGTTGCGGTCTATCAACGCGGTTTGAATGAGGCGGTGGACGTGGAATCATTTTATCTTCTGTTGCTGGTCGCAACCGTTCTCGTTCTCGTCGCCGCCTTTTCGAGCCTTATCGCCTTCCGCTTCGGCGCGCCGCTGCTGCTGCTTTTCCTGATGATCGGCCTTGGGGCCGGTGTGGACGGCCTCGGCATCGAATTCACCAACAATCCGCTGGCCTATATGCTCGGCTCGCTGGTGCTTGCCGTCATCCTGTTCGATTCCGGGTTCGGCACGTCCATCCAGTCCTTCCGGCTTTCGGCGGCACCCGCCGTCGCTCTCGCCACAATCGGCGTCATCCTCACATCCGTCTTTTTTGCCGGCGCGGCAGCTCTCCTGCTCGGGCTTTCCTGGCTGGAAGGCCTGCTACTCGGCGCCATCGTCGCTTCCACCGATGCGGCGGCCGTGTTCTTCCTGCTGCGCATCGGCGGCATCCATATCCGCGATCAGGTGCGCTCGACGCTGGAAGTCGAATCCGGCACCAACGATCCGATGGCGATCTTCCTCACCATTGCCCTGGTCGAAATCATCGCCAAGGGCCAGGGGCTGGCCGGCATCGATAGCGGCTTTCTGCTGCTTTTCATCGAGCAGATGGGCCTTGGCGTGATTTTCGGCCTGCTCGGCGGTGTCATGATCGCCACCGTCGTCAACCGTTTCGCCGCCGACCGGGGGCTTGCGCCCATCTTCGTGCTGGCGCTGGCGCTGCTCGTCTTTTCCTTCACCGGCACAATTGGCGGCAGCGGTTTTCTGGCGGTCTATGTGGCAGGCATTGTTGCCGGCAACCGCCGGATCTTCGCCAAGGAAACCATCCGCCGTTTCCATGAGGGGCTGACCTGGCTTGCCCAGATCATCATGTTCCTGATGCTCGGCCTGCTCGCCACCCCGTCGCAGTTTCCGGCAATCGCCATTCCGGCCGTGCTGCTCGCGCTTTTCCTGATCTTCGTCGCCCGCCCGCTTGCAGTGTGGCTGAGCCTGATGCCCTTCAACTATACCCAGCAGGAAACCTCCTTCGTGGCATGGGTGGGCCTGCGCGGCGCGGTTTCCATCCTGCTCGCCATCATGCCCATTCTCGGCGGGCTTGACGATGCGCAGATTTATTTCAACGCCGCCTTCATCATCGTGCTGGTGTCGCTGCTGGTGCAGGGCTGGACCATCAAGCCGGTGGCGACAAGGCTCGGGCTGATCGTGCCGCCGCGCATGGGTGAGGTGGACAAGCTGGAAGTCGACCTGCCCGGCACCGCCAATCATGAACTGATCTCCTACCGGGTCGCCAAGGGCAGCGCCATCATGCAGGGCGAACGTATTCCGCGCTGGGCCATGCCCTCGCTGGTGGTGCGCGACGGCAAATCGATCCGCTATCAATATGCCGGGCGGCTGCGGGAGAACGATCTCGTCTACCTCTTCATCGCGCCCGGCTATTCCCGCCTTATCGACCGACTGTTCGCCAGCGCCCTGCCGGTTGCCGATGACGACGCCGATTTCTTCGGCACCTTCGCGATCTTGCCCGCCCGTCCGGCAAAGGAGCTGGACGCAGCCTATGGTCCCGGCCTGCTTTCGCCCGCCGAACAGGCGATGAGCGTCGCAGAACTCATCGAAGCGCGCCTTGCCGGAAAGGCCGATTATGCCGACCGCGTGCGCCTCGGCTCCATCGTCCTGATCGTTCGCACATTGGACGAACACGAGGCGATAACCGGTGTGGGCATCTCCCTCGAGCCGGTGGAACCGGCGACCAGCCTGCCGATCTTCATCAGCTTTTCGGAAATCCTCAATCGTGTGCGCAACCATCTGGCAGAGAAGCGCCAGCCACGCTCCGCCAGCGTTGAAGAAAGCGCCCCCGCCGCTGCGAATACAGTAAGAGAAAATGAGGCCTGACCGGCTTGCGTCGTCAATCAGGCATAGTATGGTCCGTGCCGAACTCGCAACAAATCAGGATCGACCTATGCCCGCTTTCAAGACCCTCGACGACCTCAACGACATTGCCGGAAAGCGCGTTCTCGTCCGCGTTGATCTCAACGTGCCGGTCGCAGATGGCAAGGTGACGGACGCAACCCGTATCGAACGCGTTGCGCCGACCATTCTGGAACTGTCCTCCAAGGGCGCAAAAGTCATTCTGCTTGCCCATTTCGGCCGTCCGAAGGGCGAACCGGTGGCCGACATGTCGCTTTCCCAGATCGTACCCGCCGTCGAGGAAGTATTGGATCACGCCGTTTCCTTCGCGACCGACTGCATCGGCGCACCGGCGGCGGACGCCGTCGCTAAACTGAACGATGGCGATATCCTGCTTCTGGAAAATACCCGTTTCCACAAGGGCGAAGAAAAGAACGATCCGGCCTTCGTCGAAGCTCTGGCAGCCAATGGCGATATCTATGTGAACGACGCCTTCTCCGCCGCCCACCGCGCCCATGCCTCCACCGAGGGCCTGGCGCGCCACCTGCCCGCCTATGCCGGCCGCACCATGCAGGCCGAGCTTGAGGCTCTGGAAAAGGGCCTCGGCCAGCCAGTCCGTCCGGTCGTCGCCATCGTCGGTGGCGCCAAGGTTTCGAGCAAGATCGATCTGCTGATGAACCTCGTCAAGAAGGTCGACGCCCTCGTCATCGGCGGCGGCATGGCCAACACCTTCCTCGCCGCCCGCGGCGCGCAGGTCGGCAAATCGCTGTGCGAGCATGATCTCGCCGAGACCGCAAAGCAGATCATGATCGAGGCTGCGACATCCGGCTGCGCCATCGTGCTGCCGGAGGACGGCGTCGTCGCTCGCGAATTCAAGGCCGGTGCGGCCAATGAAATCGTCGACATCAACGCCATTCCCGCTGATGCCATGGTTCTCGATGTCGGCCCAAAATCGGTTGAAAGCATCAAGGCCTGGATTTCCCGCGCCGAAACGCTGGTCTGGAACGGCCCGCTCGGCGCCTTCGAAATCGAGCCCTTCGACGCGGCGACCGTGGCTGCCGCAAAACACGCGGCGGAATGCACCAAGGCCGGCAAGCTCGTCTCCGTCGCCGGCGGCGGCGATACCGTTGCCGCGCTCAACCACGCCGGCGTTTCCGAGGATTTCTCCTATGTTTCGACGGCCGGCGGCGCCTTCCTCGAATGGATGGAAGGCAAGGAATTGCCGGGCGTTGCCATCCTGACCGCCGCCAAGTAAACTCACCCTACTTGCCTGACACGAGGCCGGACAAGCCATGCTTGTCCGGCCTTGCTTTTTGGTAAGCGGCACCGGGAGGAAAAGTTTCAAACGATTGAAATCATTTCAATCGTTTCAATGAGTTAGCGTGCCATTTCCCTGCCCTGGAACTTCTGTTATCGGAAATTTATTGTGCCTTGGGAGAATAGCAAATGACCGAACGTCTCGAAGACATCGCAATCAAAATGGTCGCCGACGGCAAGGGCCTGCTCGCCGCCGACGAATCCACGGGAACGATCAAAAAGCGTTTCGACAGCATCAATCTGGAGTCCACCGAGACCGCCCGCCGCGATTATCGCGAGATGCTGTTCCGTTCCGACGACGCCATGAAGAAATACATCTCCGGCGTCATCCTTTATGAAGAGACCCTTTTCCAGAAGGCCGCCGACGGCACGCCTTTCGTGGATATCATCAAGGCGGCCGGCAGCCTGCCGGGCATCAAGGTGGATATCGGCGCCAAGCCGATGGCTTTCCACCCGCATGAATTCATTACCGAAGGCCTCGACGGTCTTTACGAGCGCCTGCGCAAGTATCATGAGGCCGGCGCGCGTTTCGCCAAGTGGCGCGGCGTCATCACCATCGGCGAGCAGCGTCCGAGCTGGGGTTCTATCAAGGCAAACTCCCAGTCGCTCGCCCGCTACGCCGCCCTCTGCCAGCAGGCGGATATCGTGCCGATCGTGGAGCCGGAAGTGCTGATGGACGGCGAACCGGGCACGCATGACATCGACCGCTGTGCGGAAGTCACGCAATGGGTTCTCCAGACCGTCTTCGCGGACCTGTTCGACGCCCGTGTGAACCTTGAAGGCATGATCCTCAAGCCGAATATGATCATCGACGGCAAGAAGGCCCGCAAGGCTTCCGTCGAGGAAGTGGCGGAAAAGACCGTGAAGGTTCTGAAGGCGACCGTGCCTTCCGCCGTTCCTGGCATAGCCTTCCTTTCCGGCGGCCAGTCCTCCGAAGAGGCGACCGCCCATCTCTCCGCCATGAATGCCGGCTACGACCTGCCCTGGTCTCTGACCTATTCCTATGGCCGCGCGCTTCAGGATACGGCCCTCAAGACATGGGGCGGCAAGCAGGAAAATGTCGCCGCCGGCCAGCGCGCCTTCACGCACCGCGCCGCGATGAACAGCCTCGCCGCCAAGGGTAACTGGAAGCAGGAACTCGAAAAGGCAGCCTGAGGCTGACAGAGAACATCAGATAAACAGCAGCCGCCTTAAAGGGCGGCTGCTTCGTTTGATAAAGCAAGATCGTCCGTATTCCGTCACCCGGACCCAATCGTCTTTCATTTTACCCGACTGATAATTCTCCACCGTTTTGATTGTGCATCGCCTGAGTGGAAGCATGTCCACCACGGGCAGCCTTATCCGCTCAAGTCGTGCAACCTGACGACTTTAGACCGTCATTGCCGCAATAGGCAGCGGATTTGCTCTCCGACTTCTTCAGCGCATAGCGCCAGACCATCCGGATCGCCCGGCATCATAAGCGCTTTCGTCTCGATGGGCTTCCGGAAAGCCCCGGAAATTGCTGCGCGCTCGTTACATCACAGATAAATTTCAACCAATTATAGTATGATCCACTATGTGGACCTATAAGTATGCGATGAAAACCGCGCAATACTGCATTTATACAGTTGATTTTGGCACTTTTCCTGTGTATCCCGAATGCATAGTTTTTTAACGGTCCATATTGTGGAGGCAATATACCGCTAGTTTCAGGCTTTTTGGAGGGGTCTGGCCGGTCTGGCAATGACAGATATATCCTGATGCGTCGGTCATGATATTGGCCTCGGCGCGGATAATTCTCTTTGTCTGCCGCAGTCCGTTGCGAAGGTTGTTCTGTGGGAGAGGAGGCCCCGATGACCATGACCGCAAACGCGAATGACGACGTATTTGTACTCGATGGAGAGCTTTTGCATACCGGGCCGGTAACAGGCTCATGGTTCATGCGACCCATTGAGGCCGTGGCGGCCGTGCTGCTGGCGGTGATGATCGGCCTGCTTCTGCTGGGCGTGACATCGCGCTATGCCCTGCATTTGCCAATCGTCTGGATCGATGAAACGGCGTCGTTGAGCTTCCTTTGGTTTGCCATGCTGGGTGCGGCAATTGCCATCGATCGTAGCGAACACCTGCGACTGACGCTGTTTCTCAACATGTTTCCGCAGCGCATTCTGGGTTATGTCAATTCACTCGCTTTGGTGCTGGTGGCGACATTTCTTGCGGCGATTATCAAGCCGGCGATAGAATATGCCATTGAGGAATGGGTCGTTACCTCGGCGGCGCTGAATATTCCAATGTCCTTCCGCGCCGCGGCCTTGCCGGTTGGCGCCTGTCTGATGCTGCTGCTGGTCCTCAACAATCTCTTCCGCAGGGAAAATCTGCGGGACATCATCGCAGCCGTTGTCACCGTCGCGGTCGTCTCCGGCCTGCTCTATCTGGCATCGCCGACGCTCGAAACTTTCGGCAATTTCAATCTGGCGATCTTCCTCGGCCTGTTCGTGGCGGTGTTTCTGGTGCTGGGCGTACCGATCGCCTTCTGTTTTGGCCTTGGAACCCTCGCCTACCTGACCTTTACCACCTGGGTTCCGACCATCGTGATGATCGGGCGCATTGACGAGGGCATGTCGGGCATCATTCTGCTGTCGGTTCCGGTTTTCGTGCTGCTGGGCTGTGTGCTCGATGCCACCGGCATGGGCAGGGCGATTGTCGAGCTGCTATCCTCGATGTTCGGGCATATTCGCGCCGGCATGTCCTATGTGCTGCTCGGCTCGCTGTTTCTGGTCTCGGGCATTTCCGGCTCCAAGGTTTCGGACATGGCAACGGTTGCACCGGCGCTGTTTCCGGAAATGAAGCGCCGTGGCCACAAGCCCAAGGAAATGATTGCGCTGCTCGCCACCGGCGCCGCCATGGCCGATACGGTTCCGCCCTCCATCGTGCTGATCGTTCTCGGTTCGGCGGCGGGCGTGTCGATTGCCGGCCTGTTCACTTCCGGCTTCATGATCGCCATGGTGCTGCTTCTGGTACTGGCCGTGCTCGCCCGCTGGAAGGCGCGGCATGAAAACATGGAAGGCGCAAAACGCACCCCGTGGCCGCTGGTCGGCAAGGCGGCGCTGATTGCCGCACCAGCGCTGGTTCTGCCCTTCCTCATCCGCAGCCTCGTCGGCGGCGGCGTGGCGACGGCAACCGAGGTTTCCACCATTGCCGTGCTTTATGCGATGATTATCGGTGCGGTGCTTTATGGCGGCATCAGCCTCAAAAAGCTCTATTCCATGCTGGTGGAGACGGCAGCCCTTTCCGGGGCGATCCTGCTGATCCTCGGCTGCGCCTCGGCCATGGCCTGGGGCCTGACGCAGAGCGGCTTTGCCTTCCAGCTGACCGCGATGATCACCGATCTGCCGGGCGGATGGATGACGTATATGGTCGTATCGATCCTGATTTTCATGATCCTCGGCTGCGTGCTGGAAGGCCTGCCGGCTATCGTATTGCTCGCACCGATCATGTTCCCCATCGCCCGCACGCTTGGCATCAACGACATCCATTATTCGATGGTGGTGGTTGTCGCGATGAATATCGGCCTGATGGCGCCGCCCATCGGCATCGGTTTCTATATCGCCTGCAAGATAGGCAATGTTTCGCCTGATGAGGCCATGGGCGCCATCTGGCCCTATCTTGCAGCCATGGTCATCGGTCTGCTGCTGATTGCAGCAGTTCCGGGCTTCTCGACAATTCTGCTCTGAGACCGTGGCGGGTCCACCCGCCACGCCGATGAATGACACATGCTTTTATTTTGGGAGGAGAAAGCAATGAATATCAACAGACGTACCGTGTTGGCCGGCGCCGGTTCTGCCGTTCTTGCCACCGCTTTTGTGTCGCGCGCCCGCGCTGCGCAATTCAATTATAAATATGCCAACAACCTGCCCGCCGCGCACCCCATGAACATCCGCGCCAAGGAAGCGGCTGACCGTATCGCCAAGGAAACCGACGGCCAGGTGAATATCAACATCTTCCCCAGCAGCCAGTTGGGCGCTGATACCGACGTGTTGAGCCAGGTACGCTCTGGCGGCGTTGAATTCTTTACGCTTTCGCCACTGATCCTGTCGACGCTAGTGCCGAATGCATCCATCAGCGGCATCGGCTTCGCCTTCCCGAACTACGATTCGGTTTGGGCGGCCATGGATGGCGATCTCGGCAAATATGTGCGCGGCGAAATCGCCAAACAGAACCTCGTTGCCATGGACACCATCTGGGATAACGGTTTCCGCCAGATCACCAGCGCGTCCAAGCCCATCGCCACGCCGGCCGATCTCGAAAGCTTCAAGATCCGCGTGCCGGTAAGCCCGCTCTGGACCTCGATGTTCAAGGCCTTCAAGTCGGCCCCAGCCTCGATCAATTTCGCTGAAGTCTACACCGCCTTGCAGACCGGCGTTGTCGATGGCCAGGAAAACCCGCTGGCGATCATTTCCACCGCCAAGCTGTTCGAAGTGCAGAAATTCTGCTCGGTCACCAACCATATGTGGGACGGCTTCTGGTTCCTGGCGAACAAGCGCGCCTGGGAGCGCCTGCCGGATGACCTGCGCGCCATCGTTGCCAAAAACCTCAATCAAGCCGGCAAGGAGGAGCGGGCCGATGTGGCGAAGCTCAATGCCTCGGTGAAGGAAGACCTGATTGCCAAGGGCATGACCTTCAACGACACCGACGCCTCACTCTTCCGTGCAACCCTCAAGGAAGCCGGTTTCTATTCCGAATGGAAGGGCAAATATGGCGATGAAGCCTGGGCCATTCTCGAAAAGGCCGTTGGCGCCAGCCTGACCTGACCGGTCCGCTGAATAATTGGCCCCGCTTTGAGAGCATTTCCAGGAAAAGTGGAAACACTCTAGCGGGGCCGACCCGACTATTTCTGACGATTGTAATGGAGACTGTTTTGACAGGTCGCCTGACGGGAAAACGCGCCATAGTTTTTGGCGCAGGATCATCTGGTCCGGGTTTTGGCAATGGCAAGGCTGCGGCCGTGCAATTTGCCCGCGAAGGCGCACGCGTGGCCTGTGTCGACCTCTCCGCTGACGCGGCCGAGGAAACCGCGCAGATCATTCGCGGCGAAGGTTTCGAGGCGATTGCGGTTGCTGCCGATGTCACGGAACTCGATTCCGTATCTGCCACGGTTGCACGGACCTGCGAGGTCTTCGGCGGCATCGATATTCTGCACAACAATGTCGGCGTGACCCATATGGGCGGCCCGGTCGAGCTGGATGAGGAATGCTTTCGAGCCTCGGTCGATCTCAATATCGGCTCCGTTTATCGCACCGCCAAGGCGGTGCTGCCGGTGATGCTGGCGCAGGGCGGCGGGGCCATCGTCAACATCTCCTCTCTCGCCTCCATTCGCTGGACCGGCTATCCCTATTTTGCCTATTACGCCATGAAAGCCGCCGTAAACCAGGCAACGGTGGCGTTGGCCATGCAATATGCCCGCCAGGGCATTCGCGCCAATTGCGTTCTGCCCGGAATGATAAACACGCCGCTGATCTACAAACAGATCAGCAATCAATATGCCTCCGTCGAGGATATGGTGGCGGCGCGCAATGCTGCAGTCCCGGTAGGCCGCATGGGCGATGCCTTCGATATCGCCCGCGCGGCAGTCTTTCTGGCGTCCGATGAAGCCAAGTTCATCACCGGAATCTGCCTGCCGGTCGATGGCGGGCAAAGCTGTGCGGTGGGAGCGTTTTCCTGATATGGCCACGATGATCCCGATGGAAAACGACCTGACAGGCGCACGCGCGGTAGACCGGGCGCTAGGGCTGCTCTCCATGGTGGGGCGTCATGCCGAACGCGGTGTGGCGCTTTCGGTCATCGTCACCGAAAGCGGGCTGAACAAGCCCACGGCCCGACGCCTGCTGCTGGCGCTGATCCGCGCAGGCCTGGTGGAGCAGGATGAGGAAACGCGGCGTTATTATCTGGGCGAGGAAGCCTATGTGCTCGGCAGCCTGTCATCGCGCCGTTTCGGCTTGCTGCAGATGGCCCAGGACAGTCTGACGCGCATTTCCCGCCGGACAGAGGATTCGAGCTTCCTTTCCGTGCGTCGCGACACGTTCGCATTATGCCTCTATCGCGAAGAAGGCACCTGGCCGGTGCGCACCCACGCGCTTCAGGCCGGTTTCGAGCACCCACTGGGCATTGGCGCGGGATCGCTCGCCATGCTGGCGGCGCTGCCCGATGCCGAGGTGGAAAGCGTCATTGCCGCCAATAGCGGGCTGATTGCCGCGAACTATCCCGGCATCACGCTGGACGGACTGCGCCGCGATGTCGAATTGACGCGAACCAATGGTTATTCGCTCAATCCGGGTCTGATCCTCTCGAATTCCTGGGGTATCGGCGTTGCCATCCGGACACCGGATGGCGCAGTGGCGGGGGCGTTGAGCATTGCCGCCGTCGACAGCCGCATGCGGCCGGAGCGCCAACCGGAACTGGCGGCGGTGCTGCGCGAGGAAGTGACCCGCATCGAGACACGCATTGCGGAAATGATGGCCAGCCGCGCCCGCACGCGCGGCGAAGGCGACGCGAAACGGCAAACAAGGAGAACGAGCAAATGAGCAAAGCGCAGATCGTCGGCTGGGCGCATTCGCCTTTCGGCAAATCGGCCCTTGAAAATACCGAACAACTGATGGCTTCGGTCGTGGCGCCAGCCATAGACCATGCGGGCGTCGATGTCGGCGATATAGACGGCATTTTCGTCGGCGTGATGAATAACGGTTTCTCGAAACAGGATTTTCAGGGCGCGCTGGTGGCCATGGGCGATGAGCGCCTCGCCTACACGCCCGCCGTGCGTTTCGAGAATGCCTGCTCGACAGGATCGGCCGCCCTTTACAGCGCCATGGATTTCATCGAGGCCGGGCGTGGGCGCATCGCGCTCGTTGTCGGCGCCGAAAAAATGACGGCGCTGCCAACCGCCGAGGTGGGTGAAATCCTGCTATCCGCCTGCTACCGTGCCGAAGAAGCCGATATTTCCGGCGGCTTTGCCGGCCAGTTCGGACGTATCGCCCAGGCTTATTTCCAGCGCTATGGCGATCGCTCGGAAGAACTGGCGATGATCGCCGCCAAGAACCACGCCAATGGCGCGGTCAATCCCTACGCCCATATGCGCAAGGATTTCGGCTTCGATTTCTGCAACACGGTATCGGATAAGAACCCTTACGTCGCAGGCCCGCTGCGCCGCACCGACTGCTCGCTGATTTCCGATGGCGCCGCCGCCATCATTCTGGCCGATGAGGAAACCGCAGCGACACTCAACCGGGCCATCGGTTTCCGGGGCCGCAAGCATGTCAATGACATTCTGGCGCTCAGCCGCCGCGATCCGCTGGCCTTCGAGGGCGCGCGCCGCGCCTGGGCAGGTTCGCTGGAACTCGCAGGCGCGACGCTCGACGACCTCTCCTTCGTCGAAACCCATGATTGCTTCACCATTGCCGAACTCATCGAATATGAGGCGATGGGATTGGCGAAGCCCGGTGAAGGGCACCGGGTGGTGCGCGAAGGCACGGCCCTGAAAACCGGTCGCCTGCCGATCAACCCCTCCGGCGGGCTGAAATCCAAGGGGCATCCGGTTGGGGCAACCGGGGTCTCCATGCATGTCATGGCGGCGATGCAATTGATGGGCGAAGCGGGCGACATGCAGATTCCCGGTGCCTCGCTCGCCGGTGTTTTCAACATGGGGGGAACTGCGGTTGCCAACTATGTCTCGATCATGGAGCGCGTGAAATGACGATACATCCTCCGGGCGGGGTTGCGCCTTCGACCACGCGGGTCATGAATCTCTCGCATTTCCTGACCCAGGCAGCGCGCCGCAACCCCGCCGACATCGGCTTCGTATGGGGTGACAAGAGCTGGACATGGGCTGAAATGGACGCCCGCGTCGATGCCATGGCGCAGGCGCTGGTAACCGAATTCGGCGTCAGGAAAGGTGACCGCATTCTGGTGCAGTCTTCCAACAACAACCAGATGTTCGAATCCATGTTCGCCTGCTTCCGCGTGGGCGCGGTGTGGGTGCCGACCAATTATCGCCAGTCGCCCGATGAGGTGGCTTATCTGGCAAAAGCCAGCGGCGCACGCGGCATGATCTGCGCCAGCGCTTTTCCCGAGCATGCAAGGGCGAGCCGCGAAGCAACCGCGATCGATTTCACCATCGCCATTGGCCCGGCCGAATTTGGCGAGGACTACGATACTATCGTGGCCCGCCATCTGGGCCAGAAAGTAAAAAGCGAGGCGGTGGATCGGGACGATCCCTGCTGGTTCTTCTTCACCTCCGGCACGACGGGTCGGCCCAAGGCTGCGGTGCTGACCCATGGCCAGATGGCCTTCGTCATCACCAACCATCTTTGCGATCTGATGCCCGGCACCGGACCGGGCGACGCTTCCATCGTCGTTGCGCCGCTTTCGCACGGCGCGGGCATTCACCAGCTCGTGCAGGTGGCGCATGGGGCAAAAACGGTGCTTCCGGCTGCGGAAAAACTCGATGTGCCAGCGGTGTGGGCGCTGATCGAGAAATGGCGCGTCACCAATGCCTTTACCGTGCCGACCATTCTGAAAATGCTGATCGAAGACCCTTCCGTGGATCGTTTCGATCATTCCTCGTTGCGCTACGTCATCTATGCCGGTGCGCCCATGTATCGCGCCGATCAAAAACGGGCGCTCGCCAAGCTCGGCCCGGTGCTGGTGCAATATTTCGGCCTTGGCGAAGTGACCGGCAACATAACCGTGCTGCCGCCTTCCTTCCACAACGCCGAGGACGGCCCGGAGGCACGGATCGGCACCTGCGGTTTCGATCGCACCGGCATGGAAGTGCAAATCCAGAACGATGCGGGCGAGGAGCTTCAGGCCGGTGAAACCGGCGAAATCTGCGTTATCGGCCCTGCTGTTTTCGCAGGTTATTACGATAATCCCGATGCCAATGCCAAAGCCTTCCGCGACGGCTGGTTCCGCACCGGCGATCTTGGTCACCGCGACGAGAACGGTTTCGTCTACATCACCGGCCGCGCCTCCGACATGTATATTTCCGGCGGCTCGAACATCTATCCGCGCGAGATCGAGGAAAAAATCCTCATGCATCCGGATATCAGCGAGACAGCAGTTCTGGGCGTGCCGGATGCGGTGTGGGGCGAGGTCGGCGTCGCCGTCTGCGTGGCGCGGGAGGGCGCGGATATCGCCGGCATCGACCTGAAAGCCTATCTCGACGGCAAGATGGCCCGTTACAAGCTGCCGAAAGCCATTGTGTTCTGGGATGCCATGCCGAAATCCGCCTATGGCAAGATCACCAAGAAGATGATCCGCGAGGAGCTGGAAAAGCGCGGCCAGATGCCGGTTTTTGAGGAAAAACTGACTGGCTGAAGGCCGTAACGCATAACCGGGAGGAGACGGTATGACACAGCAGACGAGAGAGATGAAAGGCGCTGTCGCCATCACCGGCGGCGCATCGGGTATCGGCTTTTCCACGGCGCAGCTGTTGATGGCGCGCGGCTGGCAGCCATGGCTTTTGGATCTCAAGCGTGAGGCGCTGGATGCGGCCTGCGAAAAACTCGGCATCGATGCTTCGCGCGGCATCGTCTGCAACGTGGCGGATGAGACGTCGATAGAAGAGGCTTTCGCCGCCTTGACGTCAGACGGCGCCGATCTGGTGGCCGTCGTCAACAGCGCCGGCATCGGCATCGACAAGCTTTCGGTCGATACCAGCGTGGAAGAATTCCGTCGTATCGTTGACGTCAATCTCGTCGGCAGTTTCGCCGTGGCCCGCACCGCCGCGCGTTATTGGCTGGACCGCGCAATTTCCGGTTCGATCGTCAATATCAGCTCGGTTTCCGGCATGTGCGGCAATCGTGGTCGCAGCGCCTATGGCGCTTCAAAAGGCGGCGTCAATCTTCTGACGATGGTTATGGCAAACGAACTGGGGCAATCGGGCATTCGCGTCAATGCGATTGCGCCCGGCCCCGTCGATACCCCCCTCACCCAGGCGGTTCATACGGAGAATGTTCGCAGCCAGTGGCACAGCCGCGTTCCCATGCACCGCTATGGCAGGACGGACGAGATTGCCTCTGCCGTGGCTTTCCTTGTGTCGGACGACGCGAGCTACATCAACGGTCAGGTGCTGGCCGTAGACGGCGGCTTCATTACCGCAGGGCTTGCGGTATGACGATAACGCCCCCGAAGGGGCTTCCGCGCAGCATCGTCCATCCGGGGCCGGCAACACCCGAACGCTTCCGAGTCGTCGGTTGCCACGCCCATCCGGTCAGGCTGAATGCCAGACCCGGTGTCTGCGTCAATGAGGCGATTGCAGAAGCCTTTGTCGAACAGGGTTTCTATGGGGGTTATGTCAGACTGAAAAATGTGCCGATGAAGCGGTTGCACTATGTCATGCCCGCAGCGGCACCCGATGACGCGCATGCCGCCTGGTATAGCGAAACTTTCTCCATGCCGGGGGGCACAATCATCGATGCCGGCCTGCATATGGGGCGGCGCGACGGTCAGCCGTTCCTGCACTGCCACGGTTCGTGGAAAAGTGCCGAAGGCGTTCTCTCCATGGGCCACCTGCTGCCTTTGGAGTCCGAATTTGCCGGGGAAACGCCGCTCGAGGCGCTGGCGCTGGATGGCGCAATTCTGGACGTGCAGAAGGATGAGGAAACCAATTTCCCCCTCTTCACGCCCATCGCTCAGCCGCGCAACCGGAAGGATGCAGGGCTCCGGGCGCTGTTGTGCACCGTTCGGCCCAATACCGATATCTGCACGGCGCTTGAAGCCGCCTGCAGAGAGTTCGACCTGCGGCAGGCCGAGGTCAATGGTATCGGCAGCCTGATCGGCGCGGATTATGAAGACGGAACAAGTCTCACCGCCTATGCCAGCGAAATCCTCATCCGCAATGGCCGCATCCACCCCGCCGCCACGGGTGGCGAACGGGCAATGCTGGATATTGCGATGGTCGATCTTACCACGCAGATCAGCGGCGGGCGGCTGGTGCGCGGCAAAAACCCGGTCTGCGTCACTTTCGAGCTGCTTCTGACCGAAAGACAGGGGGCGGCGGCATGAGTTGCGCCGTGCAACTCCACCGCCCGCCTTACCGTACCTCACGCCGCCTGCGGCTTTTCCGCAGGCAACCATTCTTCCAGCGTCACCTCGAAGGTCATGCACACCGGGTTGGCGCCGGCGATGAAGGGACCGCCGTAAACCGCGCCATCGGTGTCGGCGACAACGCCGGTCAGCGCGGCGCGCAGGGAGCCATCCGGCTGGGCGCGCACCTCACCGGCAATCGAAACGATTTCAACGGCAGGACCGCTTATCTGCAAAAACGCACCGGTGCGGGTGCCGAGGCACGCATCCACCAGACTGCCCAGCGCGCCGCGCACGAAGGCGTTGCGGAAACCTTCGGCCAGGCACAGTTTCTCGACGCCGAGCACGAGGTCTTCATTGGGCGCAATGCGGGCATAGGCCACGCGGCCCATGGAGCCGGATTCGACAGTGTTATGCGTGTTCATCGGCGGGCTCCGTGCGGTTCCTGGGTTGAAGAAGGGGAATATTGGTTTCGGGATCGAAGGACTGCTGCAGCACAAAACTGTCGAGCGAGGTCACAAGGGCGGAAATGCCGCTTTCTCCGACGATACAGGATTCCGTCAGCAAATGGCCGCCTTTGACCACACCCGCCGCAGTCCGCATGGCGGCATGGCAATGCACGATCGGCTCGCCCTTCATGCTCCGCCCCAGCGTCGCGTTGCCGAAAACCAGCCAGGCCGCCCCGGCATCGATGGGTTTCGTATAGGCGATGACCGCCCTGCCGGAAGGATCGGGTGGAGCCACGCAATAGGACAGGATGTCGAAATAACCGCCGAGAATGGTCAAAGAGGCATTTTCGATGCCGTTTTCGGCCAAAGGCCGCACGATGCCATCGTAGAGGCTGCACCCCGGCGCGATGAACAGCCGCATATGACGCGCAGATGGCGAGCGCAGGCTGTTGATACGCACCGGCGAAGAAATACCGGGGTGTATCAGCGTTCTCGGCCGTGGAAAATGCTGTTGCCGTGTGGGTGCCATGCCTGCTCCTCCCTGCTGCCTGTACCTTGCAGTACGGTACTTAAAGACCAGCCAAAGGTGCTTTCGAATGGCGTCGTCAAAGTGCCCTTCGGAAAACACTTCTTTCGCGAGCGGCCCCGCGGACGGCAGATTTTTTTGCGATACATTTCAGGGAGACCGGCATGACGAAGCCGCTGGACAGAATTGACCGCAAAATATTGCGGGCCCTGCTGGAGAACGGCAGGCTGAGCAATACGGAACTATCGGAAAAGGTGGGGCTGTCGCCCAGCCCTTGCTGGCAGCGCGTCAAGCGGCTGGAAGACGAAGGGGTCATTCGCGGCTATACCGCCATTCTCGATCAGGCCCATCTGGGACTGACGGAGACGGTGATCATCGAGGTCATGCTGGAACGTCACGACGATGAAGTTCTGGAACGTTTCGGTAAGGCCATGGCCGCTCTTCCCGAAGTGCTGGAAGCCTATCTGACAACCGGCGAATATGATTATCTCATCAAGGTGGCGGTGGCGGGAACCGCGGGCTACGAGCAGTTTCTGCGCCGCAAGCTCTACAAGATCGAGGGTGTGCGCCATTCCCGCTCCTGTTTCGCACTTAAATGCCTCAAGCATACTTTATCGGTCGTGCCCGATGCGGAGCCGCCACCCGCCTGAAAGGAGCCTGCCTCCGCGGCGGTTTTTCCTTACGGGCGCAGAAGCAGCGTCACCGACCAGATGACAAAGGCGGCAACCGCGATCTTCCAGCAATCGCCTCTTTTTTTCAGGCCCGGCAGACCGAGCGGCCGGATGATCTGGACCACCATGGCCAGCAGTAAAAAAAGGCCGATCGCCTTTGTCATTTATTGAGCCTTTTCTTTATTTCTGCATCGTCACAGGCTGGACATTTTTACCGTTCACCAGAAGAGTGCAACTCATTCGGGTAACGCCCGTCCTATGACCTGTCCGACCGTCCGTCCGAACGCATGAGAGTGTTTTCATGAGCAGAAATCTTCTACCCGTATTCGCTCTTTTATCCAGCACTCTGTTTCTTTTTCTCGGCAACGGCCTTCAGGGCCTCGTGCTGCCGGTGCGTGGTTCGGCGGAAGGTTACTCCAACGAAATTCTTGGCTTTCTGGGCACCTCCTGGGCGGCGGGATTCGTCGTCGGTTGCTTTGTCGCGCCTGCCATCGTACGCCGCGCTGGCCATGTGCGGGCATTCGGGTCCTTCGTGGCGCTGGTGTGCCTGACGGTGCTGATGACCGGCCTTATCATCGACGACACCTCATGGATCGCGCTGCGCGCGCTAACCGGTTTCTGCACGGCCGGAACCTCGATGATCATCGAAAGCTGGCTGAACGAGCGCGCCACCAATGAAAGTCGTGGCATGATCTTCTCGCTTTATATCGCCATCACGCTGCTCGGCGTCGTGGCGGGGCAGATGATCGTGCCGATGGGGGATATCAGCAATACCTCGCTGTTCATGATCTGCGGCATCATCTATTGCATCGCCATTCTGCCGGCCACGCTTTCGAAAGCGGCGAGCCCACAGCCGTTGCAGAAGGTGAAGCTGGATCTGCCGGCCCTTTACCGCAACTCACCGGTTTCCTTCATCGGCATTCTGATGATCGGCATTGCCAACGGCGCTTACGGTACGCTCGGCGCCGTCTTCGGTGCGCGGGCAGGACTGGACCCGACCATGATCGCCATCATGGTGTCCGTCACGATTTTCGTCGGTGCGCTGGCGCAATTTCCCGCAGGCCGGCTTTCAGACCGGATAGACCGCCGCTATGTGCTGGCGGGCTTGGCCGGGCTTGGCGCGGTCGCGGGCCTGGCTGTCGCGGTGGTCCAACCGCATGATGTTTATGTGCTGATTTCGATGATCGCCATTTATGGCGCCGCCGCCAATGCGCTCTATCCCATCGCCGTGGCACATGCCAACGACTTCGCCGCATCGGAAGACTTCGTCAAGGTTTCCGGTGGTCTGCTGCTGCTTTACGGCATCGGCACCATCATCGGCCCGACGCTCGGCGGCGCGATCATGACCCATTTCGGCCCCTATGCGCTGTTTCTGGTCACGGCTGTGGCCCATCTGCTCATCACCGCCTATGCCATCATCAGAAGCCGCCGGCGCGCAGCACTTTCAACCGAGGAAAAAGACAATTTCTCGACGATGATGCCAACGACACCCTCGCCGCTCGTCACGCCGGAAAGTATTGCGCTTGACCCGCGCGCGCCGCAATATCCAGGCGACGATGGCGACTATGTGGAAAAAGGAGCAGGCATATGAGCCTCTTTGACGATGACCGTCCGCAAAAACCGGCAGCGCATGAGATCGGTGGCGATCTCAGCCTTCTTTCCGTGGACGAGCTGAGCAGCCGTATCGATCTTCTGCAAGCCGAAATCACCCGACTCGAAGAGGAGAGGACACGGAAATCCGCCGGAAGGCAGGCGGCGGAAAATCTCTTCCGATCCTGACGCGCCCTGCAGAATAGGTACACGACTGCACTTCCGCTGCCGTAAGCTAAGGCTCATCCAGCGCCCGAAAATGAATATTACGGGGCAGTCTTTCGTTTACCATTAACCAAAAATTAAGCTTTCTGAGAGATTACTATACATGTCCAGTTCTTCTGGACCTCAGGCATCTTCTCCATACGGCGAATTGGTCTGATTTTTCTCCCTGTTTTACCTTGAGAGCCGCTTTCGCGGCTCTTTTTTTGCCGCTGGCCGGTTTCCGTAAAACTGTGGGTATTAACCCTTCTTTAATAATTGCCTTGCGCATTTCAGGTAAAGATACCATCCTGAAAACACTAAAGGCCGGAACAAAATATCCGCGTCGTCGTTGCCTGACAGTGTGGTGCGTGAGCAGGGATTTAAAGAAAATGTCGGAACAGGTTTTAAATACCATAAGCTTTGCGGGTCGCGCAGCTGCTTCCAACCAGTTCAAGACCCTCTATACCGAAGGCATGACCTTGGTTGAGGAAACGGCAAGTTATCTCGACGGCGCCGGCCGCGCCGCCTCCAAGGTGCTGCCGCGCATGGCCTCGGTTCTTTATGCGGCGGAATCGATGCGCCTCACCACCCGCCTGATGCAGATGGCCTCCTGGCTGCTTCTGCAGCGCGCCGTCAACAACGGTGAAATGACGCGCGATCAGGTTCTGAGCGAAAAGAACAAGGTGCGACTCGACAGCTTCAACGTCGACCGCAATGCGCCCGGCTGGAACGACCTGCCGGAATCCTTCCGCGACCTCATCGAGCGCTCGCTGCGTCTCCAGAACCGCATCGCCCTGCTCGACCGCGAAATCTATCGCCCGTCCGAAGCCGCCAAGGTGCCGGACAATGAAAACAGCGTGCAGGCGCAGCTCAACCTCCTGCGCACGGCTTTCTCGATCAACTGAGAAAAGACGACCTTATCCGGACAATTTGAAAAGCAGGCTCACCGGCCTGCTTTTTTCTTTTGCGTGCTACGGGGGCGCGAGCGCCATCGCCGAAAAATGGCAACAAAAAAGCCCGGCAAAACCGGGCTTTTTTTAAACAATCCGTCCGCAAGAGGATCAGAGGCCGAGGCCGCCGAAACGCTTGTTGAACTTGGAAACGCGACCACCGCGGTCCATAAGCTGCTGGTTGCCGCCCGTCCATGCCGGATGGGACTTGGGGTCGATTTCAAGGTTCATGACGGCGCCTTCCGAACCCCAGGTGGAGCGGGTTTCGTATTCGGTGCCATCGGTCATGACCACCTTGATCGTGTGATAATCGGGATGGATATCAGCCTTCATGACAATCTTCCTGGTTAAGTGACGTGCGGTCCATTTGCCGCAATTGCGTCAACTGACCCATTTCAATAAATGAAGCCATAGACCAGATGGGCTATGGCTTCCCAATTCGATGCGGAGCCTATACATGAAGGTCGCCCAGATAACAAGAGCCTGCTATCCCCTTGTGAAAGGAGATGGCCAAAGGGGCGGGAATTTTACCGCACACCGGAAATTCACCCGCAAAAGGCCCAAAACGGCAGGGAATGAGGAGCATAGAGGACGTGGCAGACATTGACGAGCAGAAAGCGGCGAAACAACGAAGCCTGAAGCCGCTTCTTGGCCTGTTTCCCTATCTCCGGCGTTACCGCGGCCTGATGGCGGCTGCCCTTTTCGCTCTCGTGCTTTCTTCCGCCACGACACTCGCCCTGCCGCTTGCCGTTCGCCGCATTATCGATCACGGTTTCCAGACGCCGGACGGCGGCATGATCAACAGCTATTTCGCCATGCTTCTGGCGATTGCGGTAGTCCTCGCGCTCGCCAGCGCCATGCGTTATTATTACGTCA
The DNA here is from genome assembly GCF_053522725.1 of Agrobacterium sp. 16-172Ci. Lineage (NCBI taxonomy): Bacteria > Pseudomonadati > Pseudomonadota > Alphaproteobacteria > Hyphomicrobiales > Rhizobiaceae > Agrobacterium > Agrobacterium sp. 16-172Ci. Next base: position 109,842 of record NZ_JBNWBW010000004.1, on the reverse strand, counting down.
TGACCATCGGTGAAAGGGTCGTCGCCGATCTGCGCCGCGATGTCTTTGCCCACCTCACCACCTTGTCGCAGCAGTTTTTCGATAGCAATCGATCCGGCGAGCTGACCTCGCGGCTGACCGCCGATACCGTGCAGATTCGCTCGGCTTTTGGCTCGTCCGCCTCGGTAGCGCTGCGCAATATCATCATGTGCTGCGGAGCGGTGGCGATGATGATCTATACCAGCCCCGGCCTTTCCGGCCTTGCGCTGCTTGCCATTCCCTTCATCGTTTTTCCGCTGATCGCCTTCGGACGCTCGGTTCGCGCCCGCTCCCGCACCACGCAGGACACATTGGCCAATTCCGCCGCCTATGCTTCCGAGACGATTGCGGCGAGCCGCACCGTGCAGTCCTTTAATGCCGAGGTGCTGGCGAATGCCCGTTATGGAGCCTCCGTGGAAGCCGCCTATCAGGGCGCACGCGCCGCCATCGGCGCCCGCTCCATCCTCACCGCCGTTGCCATTGCGCTCGTCTTCGGCAGCGTCGTCGGCATTCTCTGGTATGGCGCGCAAAGCGTGCTCTCGGGCACTATGACGGCCGGTACGCTCGGCCAGTTCGTGCTTTATTCGGTCATCGCGGCAAGCGGTCTCGGTCAGCTCTCGGAAGTCTGGGGTGAACTGGCGCAGGCGGGCGGTGCGGCAGAACGGCTCTCCGAACTGCTGAACGAGCACTCGCCCGTCGCGGAACCCATATCGCCCGTCGCCATGCCGCAACCGCCGCGCGGCGAGGCGGAATTCGAGAATGTCGATTTCGTTTATCCGCTCGCGACAGGACGGCCGATCGTTTCCGGCCTCTCCTTCAAAGTCAGCGCCGGCGAAACCGTCGCCATCGTCGGACCTTCCGGTGCGGGCAAGAGCACGGTTTTTTCCCTGCTGATGCGCTTTTACGATCCGCAGCAGGGCCACATCACCGTCGATGGCACGGATATTCGCGACGTCACCCTTGCCGATCTGCGCGCGCGCCTGTCCATCGTTCCGCAGGATGTGGCGATATTCGCCTCCTCCATCCACGATAATATCGCCTTTGGCCGACCTGACGCGACACGCGAGGAGGTGCGGGCCGCCGCCATCGCCGCACAGGCCGACAGCTTCATCGAACGTCTCACCGACGGATATGATACGCAGGTGGGCGAGCGCGGCGTGACGCTTTCCGGCGGCCAACGCCAGCGCATCGCCATTGCCCGCGCCATCCTGCGCAATGCGCCAATCCTGCTGCTGGACGAAGCCACCTCGGCGCTGGATGCGGAAAGCGAAACGCTGGTGCAGAAGGCGCTCGATGAGCTGATGAAAACCCGCACCACCATCGTCATCGCCCATCGCCTCGCCACCGTGTTGAAGGCCGACCGTATTCTGGTGATGGATGAGGGCCGCATCATCGAAGAAGGCACGCATCAGAGCCTCATTCGCCAGAATGGCCTTTATGCGCGGCTTGCCCGGCTGCAATTCCAGACCGGGCCGGACGAATTGCGCGCCCAGGCCTAGATCACGCCAGCACTTTGCGCCCCGCAACGCGGCCGGAAAACAGGCATCCGCCAAGGAACGTGCCCTCCAGCGCATTATAACCATGCATGCCGCCGCCACCGAAACCCGCCACTTCGCCGGCGGCATAAAGGCCCGGCACCGGCGCACCGGCAGCAGCCAGCACCCGACCCTCAAGATCGGTGTGGAGGCCACCAAGCGTCTTGCGCGTCAGCACATGCAGCCGCACGGCAATCAGCGGCCCCATTGCCGGATCAAGCAGCCGGTGCGGTTTTGCCGTCCGCATCAGCCGGTCACCGAGATAACGGCGCGCCCCGTGTATCGCCGTTACCTGCGCATCCTTGCTGAAACCGTTTTCGATTTCGCGGTCGCGCGCCTCTATCTGATGACGGATATGGTCTATATGCAGCCGGTCGTCGCCGCTGATGGCATTCATCGCCGTCACGAGTTCTTCGAGCGTATCCCGGACGGCGAAATCTTCGCCGCGCTCCATGAAGGCACGCACCGGCCCCGGCGGTTCCTTGCCCAACCTCTTGAGCAGCAGCCTTATATCCTTGCCAGTCAGATCCGGATTCTGCTCCGAGCCTGAAAGCGCAAATTCCTTCTTGATGATCGCCTTGGTCAGAATGAACCAGCTATGGCCGCTGCCGCGTTCGCCCAGCATTTTTAGCGTGCCGAGCGTATCGAAACCCGGCATGGCGGGGGCGGCAAGGCGGTTTCCATCCGCATCGCACCAGAAGGACGAGGGGCCGGGCAGGATGCGGATACCGTGACCCGGCCAGATCGGATCGTGGTTCTTCACGCCCTCGGTATAATGCCACATGCGGTCACGATTGATGACGGCTCCGCCGGCGGTTTCCGTAATGGCGATCATGCGGCCATCCACATGCGCGGGAACACCGCAGACCATGCTGGCAGGAGGCTCGCCCAACCGTTCCACCGGCCAGTTGCGCCGCACCAGTTCCTGATTGCCGCCGATGCCGCCGGAACTGACGATGACCGCCGCAGCGGAGAAGACAAAATCGCCCTGCTCTTCCCGGCTGCTCTCCTGCCCGCGCTGCACCTGGTCGGGTGCAAGAACGGAGCCTGAAACACCGGTCACCCGGCCTTCGGCGATCTCCAGACGATCAACCCGGTGGCGAAAGCGAAAGGTTAGCCGGCCGGTTGCCGCCATGGCCTTCGCCTTTTTTACGAAAGGTGCAAGTACGCCCGGACCCGTGCCCCAGGTTACATGGAAACGCGGAACGGAATTGCCATGGCCGTGGGCGAGGCTGCCGCCGCGCTCGGCCCAGCCAACAACGGGAAACCAGCGCATGCCCATGCGGTGCAGCCATTCGCGTTTCTCACCGGCAGCAAAATCGAGATAAGCCTCCGCCCAGCGGCGCGGTCAATAATCCTCCGGACGGTCGAAACCGGCCGAACCGAGCCAGTCCTGTCTTGCAAGATCGAGACTGTCTCGCACCCGCATCCGGCGCTGTTCGGGACTATCGATGAAAAACAGTCCGCCCAGCGACCAGAAGGCCTGCCCGCCAAGGTTCTGCGCGCCCTCCTGATCCACGACGCAGACGCTGAAACCCCGCTCAGCCGCCTCGGTTGCCGCCACCAGCCCGGCAAGCCCCGCACCGACAACGATCACATCATAGCCTTCCATCAGCCCCTCCCAGATATGACGGAATTACTTTTACGCGAACGTAAATTTAGAAACTATCGCAGACGCCCCGAATGTTGGAGATAAAATTCTTGAAGTGGCTAAAATTTTTTAAGCGACCAAAGCTTGGTTTCTTTATTCTGCTCTACCACGCCCTCTGCCTCCATAATCGACAACAATGTCCGTGAAATATGGCCTTCGTGTTCCATATGGCCCGTGTAGATTCCAAGCGCACGACCGATTTCAGAGTTCTTTAGCCCAACGCTTTGGGCGTCTTTCAGCAAGAGATAAATGGCCGACTTCAACTGCGACATTGCAAGTTGAGCAATGGCGTAAGGCTCATTTGGAAACGTCATGCATTCTCCATAAGTGCTAGCGTTCGGTGAGCTTGAGTTCGATACGGCGGTTCTGCTGCCGTGCTTCCGGCGTATCGCCTTCGGCAATCGGCTGATATTCGCCGAAGCCGGCGGCGACCAGCCGGTTTGCCGGCACGCCCTTGGAGATCAGGAATTTCACCACCGAGGTGGCGCGGGCCGAGGAAAGCTCCCAATTGTCTCGATAACGCCCGGAACCGGAAAGCTGAACGTTATCCGTATGGCCATCCACGCGCAGCACCCAGTTGATCTCCGCCGGAATTTCCTTGGCGAGATCGAGCAGCGCGACAGCAAGCTTCTCCATCTCCGCCTGCCCTTCCGGGTTGAGTTCATTGCCGCCGGAGGGGAAGAGCACTTCGGACTGGAAGACAAACCGGTCGCCAACGATGCGGATGTTTTCGCGGTCCGACAGGATTTCGCGCAGCCGCCCGAAGAAATCGGACCGATAACGGTTCAGTTCCTGCACCCGCTGCGCCAGCGCGACATTGAGACGGCGGCCAAGATCGGCGATCTTGACCTGAGAAGAGGCATCCTTGGCTTCCGAGGCCTGAAGCGCGGCTTCGACCGAGGCAATCTGCGCTCTCAGCGCCGCAATCTGCTGGTTGAGCAATTCGATCTGTGCGGAGGCACGGGAATTGGCCTGCCGCTGCTCGTCCAGTTCGCCAGTCAGGCTACCGATCCGGGCATTGGCGCTTGCGTTGTTGCCAGATCCCGCATCGAGAAGCGACTGCAGGCGCGAGCGCTCGTTTTCGGATGCGGCAAGGGTGGATTGCAGGCTCGCGAGCGCGTCCTCAATATCCTGCTTGTTGCCTTTTTCCATGGCCAGAAGTTCGGTCAGTTCGGCAATCTGGCTGTTGAGACGTGTCAGCACCTCGTCCTTGCCGGTGATTTCCCGCGACAGAACGAATTGCGCCAGCACGAAGACCGTAAGCAGAAACATGATGGCCATGAGCAGCGTCGACAGTGCATCGACGAAACCCGGCCAATAATCCACGCCCCTGTCGCGGCGGCGGTTGCGCGCAAGCGCCATGGCTACTCGCTCCCGTTATCGTGCCGGGTGCGTCCGGAAGATTTCGTGTCGCTGTCGATCCGCGCCGACAGCCGGTCGAGCGTGCGGCGGAGCGATTTCGATTCTTCCTGCTGCGCTTCGATCCAGTCACGCAACATCTGCTGTTCGCTGCGCATGTTCTTGACGAGCCCCTGAATGCCTTCGGCAAGGCTGGTCATGGCCGCAAGCGAACGCTCGGTGCTGACCACGGCGCCGGGTTCGCCCTTGAACTCCCTCGGCCCTTCCGTCGTATCCGTCACCGAGGAAAGCCAGTTTTCGAGCTGTGTATAAAAACGGTTCTGGGCGCGGCCGGCCTGAAGATCGAGGAAGCCGAGAATCAGCGACCCCGAAAGACCGAGCAGCGACGAGGAAAACGCCGTTCCCATGCCCGCCAGCGGCGCGGTCAGGCCGGCCTTGAGGGAGCCGAGAATATCGTTGCTGTCGCCGGCGCTTGGATCGAGCGACTGGATGACATTGCTGATGGCGCCAATGGTGCCGATCAGGCCCCAGAAGGTTCCGAGCAGGCCGAGAAACACCAGCAGGCCGACGAGATAACGCGATGTGTCACGCGTCTCGTCAAGGCGCGTCGCGATGGAATCGAGGATCGTCCGCTGCGTAACGGCAGAAAGCCGGACTTCGCCACGCTTGCCGATCAGTGTGCTCATCGGCGCAAGCAGCTTGGGCGCACGGCCGACCTTTTCGACGCTGCCGGCAGCGCGAAAGGCATTGAACCAGCGCACTTCGGAACGCAGGCTCATCGTCTGTGTAAACACCAGAATGATGCCTATGGCCAACACGCCGAGAATGAAGCCGTTGAGCCCCGGATTGGTCATGAAGGCGGTGTGGGCCTGCCGGTAAAGAATGGCCGCCAGAAAGCCCACGAGGACCAGAAACAGAACCATCGTCCAGAGAAACGGTGTCGGGCTGGACAGCTTGTGGCTGTATTGCCGTGTGGTCACCGGTTTCTCGACGCCAAGATCGAGCAGCTCCGAATCCGCCATAACGTTCGCATTCCCTTTGGTCAGCTATCCAGCGGAAGCTATTTGAAAATTGCGACGATTTGAAGCGAAAAGCCGGTCTTTCGTCACAGGCGTTTCACGAAAACAGCCTGGAACCGGATGACGGAAAACAAAAACGCCCGGCGAATATTCGCCGGGCGTCTAAAACTTGCGGAAAACGGCAGGTTTTCCGCCGAAAACCAATCAGCGGCCCGGAATGGGACGGTTGGCGACCTCAACGAGCGCCTTGTGGATATATTCGTTGCCGGCAGCGACGGAGCTGCTGCCGAAGATATCCGTGCCGCCCTTGATGTCGGAGGCGAAACCGCCGGCTTCACGAATCAGCACGAGGCCTGCCGCCATATCCCACGGCGAAAGATCGGCTTCCCAGTAACCATCTAGACGGCCAGCGGCAACGTAGGCGAGATCGAGCGACGCCGCACCCATGCGGCGGATGCCGGCTGCCTCCCCCATGACGTGGCGAAGTTCGACCAGGAACTTGCCGTGATTGCCGCGGCCAAGATGCGGCACGCCGCAACCGATGACGCAATCGGTCAGCGCCTTGCGCGCAGCGACGCGGATGCGGCGATCGTTGAGGAACGCGCCGCCACCGCGCTCGGCAGTGTAGAGTTCGTCGGTGGCCGGATTGAAGATCACGCCGGCGACGACTTCACCGTTACGCTCGAGCGCAATGGAAACCGCGAAATGCGGAATGCCGTGCAGGAAGTTGGTGGTGCCATCCAGCGGATCGACGATCCAGCGATGTGCGCCGTCCGTGCCCTTTTCCTCGCCGCCTTCTTCACCCAGGAAGTCGTAGGTCGGGCGGGCCTTCATCAGCTCGTCGCGCACGATCTTCTCGGCTTTCAGGTCCGCCTGCGAGACGAAATCGCTCGGTCCCTTGACCGAGACCTGAAGGTTCTGCACTTCACCGAAGTCACGCGACAAAGACTTACCCGCCTTGATGGCGGCCTGAACCATGACATTGAGAAGGGCTGAACGGGCCATCGATGTTGTTTCCTGGAAAGCTTGCGAACCGCCCGGAAGCTCACCGGGCAGGCACGTCATTATTTTCTTGAATTGAAAGTTTGCGGTTCAAGACCACAAAACGCGCGGAAATTCAAGGCAAAAAGCCCACGGGTCAACGCCAGCGCAGAAAGGCTACCCTTCCATCACGTCGGGCGGAAACGATTTGCGGCCTCAATCGCCTTCTTCTGCTGCTCGTCGGTGATGCCGAGATAAAAGTCCTCGAGAGACGGATCCTTCAGCCCGGCGCGGCGGGAAAGCACATACCATTTGGCCGCTTCGACCGGATCGGGCCGGGTGCCGAGCGCCTGAATGTAAAGATGCGCCACTTTGTTCTGCGCCACGACATTGCCGCGCTGTGCCGCACCATAGAGCCAGCGGAAGCCCTCATCCAGATTGCGCTCACCGCCGAAACCATTGACCAGCCAGATGCCGAGATCGACCTGCGCAGTATCGTAGCCCGCCTTCGCGGCCCGTGTCAGCCAGTCCCGCGCCTTTGCCTTCTTCTCGGCCGGCACATCCTTGAGCGACCAGTAAATCTGCGACACCGCATATTGCGCATCGGCAATGCCCTGTTCAGCGGATTTCTCATAGAACGGCAAAGCCATCAGCAGACCCTTGGCGCCGGGATTTTCCGAAACCAATATCTGGCCCCAGTTGAACTGGGCAGAGGCGTTGCCAGCTTCCGCCGCACGGCGCATGAAATCGTCGGCCTTCGCCTTGTCGCGGGTGACGAATTTGCCTTCCATCAGGATCAGCGCGAATTTGAACATGGCGACGGGATCGCCACCCTGAGCCGCCTGCTGGTACCAGAAAGCGGCGGTCTTCTCGTCACGGGCGATGCCCAGACCACGCGACATCATTTCCGCCACCAGCGTCTGGGCGGCTGCGTCACCGTTCTGCGCGCGGTTCAGCGCCTTGTCGAGCGCCTGCACATATTCGCCGCGCTGGAAATGCCCGTAAGCTTCGTCCACCCGGCCCTTGAATTCCTTTTCAGGCGGCAGCGCCGGCAATTCCGCGCCCATGCGCTGATAGACATTCACGCCTGCCGACGGCTGCAAGTCCTTCTGCTCTTCGGATTGCACCCGGCCCTGACGGGTCGGCTGAGCCTCATTTTCCAGCTGGCGGGACAGCGCATTGCTTTCGCTCTGCGGCCCGGACTGGGCAAAAGCGACACCCGCCGGCGCGCCGAAAGCGAGCGCCAACAGCGAAACGGAAAGGCAGAGGTGAACCGAGCGCATGATCATCGCCTGTATCAACCGTCAAACCGTGGCGCTTTTTCGTCAAGCAGGGCGTTGATTTCAGAAACGGCCTGGGCGGCGCCGGTGGCGTTATCGAAAACGCCGCTGCGCATCGCCACGAACTCCACACCGGTTTCGGCCACGGCCACCACAGAGGACACATCGGTACCACCCATGACGATGGCCGGGATTTCGATCATCGAGGCCCACCACTCGCCGAGCGCCAGGTTTTTGGGGTGCGCTTCCGGCTTGATGTCGCCTTCGAGCTTGCCGAAAAACACATAATCCGGATTGGCCTCGCCCTGCTCCAGCGCCTTGTGACGGTCATCCGCATTGCCGCCGCCGACGATGAGCTTCGGCGTGAATTTTTCCACTGCCTCGGCAAGCGCCTCGCCATTGCCAACCACATGCAGGCCATCCGCCTTCACGCGACCGGCAACGCGGCTGTCGCCGGCGATGAGCGCTGCCGCACCTGCCTTCTGGACAAGCGGCACGATCAGTTCGGCGCGTTTCTGGAAAGCGGCGTCATCCAGACCATATTGCGGAATGATGACGGAAGCGACATCGCCGCCCCGCAATGCATCTTCCACCTCTGTCGCCTGCTTTTGCGCGTCGTCCGATTGCGGAACGATCAGGACAAGGCGGCAACGATCTTCAACTAGGGTCATCGGTTCGTCCATTTCAGACAGAAGACGCTTACCGCGCAATCTGCACTCGTTTTCATATGACAAATCCGATAAACCGGACCGGCGAAAGGATCAACTGTCCATCCATGCTCACCGATTTTCATTTTTATCTCGTCGCCATCCCCGCAGTCGTGCTCGTCGGCCTTTCCAAGGGCGGGCTGGGCGGTGCTCTGGCCCTTATGGGCGTGCCGCTGATGGCGCTTGCCGTATCGCCCGTGCAGGCGGCGGCCATCTTCCTGCCGATCCTGATCGTCATGGATATCGTGGCGCTTTTTGCCTGGCGGCACTACAACCACCGGGAAACGCTCCTCATCATGCTGCCGGGCGCAATCGCCGGTATCGCGCTCGGCTGGGCGACCTCGAGCCTCATTTCCGCGGACGCCATGCGTCTCGTCGTCGCCTCTGTCACGATCCTGTTCGTACTGCGTTACTTCTATGAGAGCTTCAAAAGCCGCAAAGGCCAGGAAATTCCGGCCAAGCCACAAAGACCCGCTGCTGCAACCCTCTGGTCCAGCCTGTCGGGTTATGCGAGTTTCGTGGCGCACGCGGGCGGTCCGCCCTTCCAAATCTATGTTCTGCCGCTGAAGCTCGATCCAAAGACCTATACCGGCATGAGCGTGCGTTTCTTCGCCATCATGAATGCGATCAAGCTCATTCCCTATTTCGCGCTCGGCGCACTGGACGCCACCAACCTCAAGACATCGGCAAGCCTGCTGCCGGTGGCGATGCTGGCGACGCTTGCCGGCGCCAGGGTGGTGAAATATCTGAAACCGGCCGTGTTTTACCCACTCATGTATGCCATGGCGCTGATTGCGGCGCTTAAACTGCTGTGGGACGGGCTGCCGTTCTAAATCCGACAATAAAAAAGCTCTGGCAGCAGGTTTTCGCCGCCAGAGCTCGAAAGGCTCAGACCGTCGACCCCTCATTCATCGAGGGCCGACGGTCTGGCATAAATCAATGTCTTGTCGAGGCCTTGAGCCTCTGCAGTTCATCCTTCAGGCGCAGTTTTCGACGTTTAAGGTCCGCGATCTCTCTATCGTCAGACGACGGGGAAGCAAGAATACTTTCGAGCTCCTCCTCCAGAGCACCGTGTTTCTTTTCGAGCGATGCAATATGAGCCTGAATGGTCATGCGGCACGTCCTTCCTTTTTGAACCTACCTCCAGCTCTCCATCGCTGGAGTTTCAGGTTTACGACGGCAATGTGACACGGATCGCGCCGCTTGTCGAAGGCGAAATGAAGGCAATAAGTGGGCAATTTGGTCGCAAGGGATAACTTCCCGTTACCGCGATTTGATGATAGAGGCTCGTGAACGATCACAGACGCGCCGGAGCCGATCCGGCTGGCATAAAATGGGGATGACGAGATGCCCGATCAGGACCAGGCGGACATCAGGCTCACGCTGGCGCGGCTGCGCCAGGAGCATGAGGATTATGACGCGGCGATCAACGCGATGATCCAGACCAGCTGCGATGCGCTGAGAATACAGCGCATGAAAAAGAAGAAGCTGGCCGTCAAGGACAAGATGACCCAGCTCGAAGACCAGGTCATTCCCGATATCATCGCCTGAGCCCGGAGACATTACGTGACAGCAGAAACGCCCCCCGTCGCCATCATCATGGGCAGCCAGTCCGACTGGGAGACCATGAAGAACGCCGCCGATACGCTGGATGCGCTTGACATCGAATACGAAGCCCGCATCATTTCCGCCCACCGCACCCCGGACCGGCTTTATGACTTCGCCAATAGCGCGAAGGACGAAGGCTTCAAGGTCATCATCGCCGGTGCGGGCGGTGCTGCCCACCTGCCGGGCATGACGGCCTCGATGACGCCGCTTCCGGTCTTCGGCGTTCCGGTGCAGTCCAAGACCATGTCCGGTCAGGACAGCCTCTATTCCATCGTGCAGATGCCCGCCGGCATTCCGGTTGGCACGCTCGCCATCGGCAAGGCAGGCGCGATCAATGCGGCCCTTCTTGCCGCCGCGGTTCTGGCGCTGAGCGACGACGACCTCGCCGACCGGCTGGATGCCTGGCGTGCGCGCCAGTCGGCGGCTGTCGCGGAATATCCAATGGACAGCACCCAGTGACGACAAAAGTGATGGCAAAGACGACCAACCTGACCATCGGCATCATCGGTGGCGGGCAGCTCGGGCGTATGCTGGCGATGGCCGCAGCCCGCCTCAACCACCGTACCATCGTACTCGAACCGCAGGCCGATTGTCCGGCTGCGCAGGCCTGCAACGAGCAGATCGTGGCGGAATATGACGACGAAAACGCGCTTGCGGAACTCGCAAGCCGTTGCGATGTCGTGACCTACGAATTCGAGAACGTGCCTGTTGCGGCCGCCGAAAAGCTCAGCCTCTCCGTTCCCGTCTATCCGCCTCCGAAAGCGCTCAGCGCCTCGCAGGACCGGTTGACGGAAAAGCGCTTCCTCAATGGCTGCGGTATCCCGACTGCTGATTTCCGTGCTGTGGACAGCCAGGAAGAGCTGGAGGCCGCATTGGCCGCCTTCGGTGGCAAGGGCGTTCTGAAAACCCGTCGCATGGGTTATGACGGCAAGGGCCAGCGTCTTTTCCGCGGTGGGGAAGACCTCGCAGGCGCTTTTGCGGCGCTCGGCGGCGTGCCGCTGATTCTCGAGAGCTTCATCTCCTTCGAGCGGGAAATTTCGATCATCGCCGCCCGTTTCCTGGATGGAACCGTTACCTGCTATGATCCGGCCGAGAACGTTCATCTGAACGGCATTCTACACACGTCCAGCGTTCCGGCCGCACTTTCCGACGCCGCGAGGGAAGTTGCCGTGCAATCGGCGGAAAAGCTTCTGGCTGCGCTGGATTATGTCGGTGTCACCGGCATCGAATTCTTCGTCCTGCCGGATGGTTCGCTGGTCGCCAATGAAATGGCGCCGCGCGTTCACAATACCGGCCACTGGACGGAGGCGGCCTGCGTAATCTCGCAATTCGAACAGCATATCCGGGCCGTATCGGGCCTTACTCCCGGCAGCACGGATCGCCATTCGGATTGCGTCATGACCAACCTCATCGGCGACGACATCGACGATGTACCGGCATGGCTGTCGAAAAAAGACTGTCTCGTGCATCTCTACGGCAAGACGGAAGCACGGCCGGGCCGCAAGATGGGCCATGTGACCGAGCTTTTGCGCACAGGAAAAGCCTAGTCTTTTAAGGCAAAGACACGGGCAAGTGTTGACAGGCAGGGCTCAAACGGGTATCTGCCTGCCAACCGAAAAGAGCGCGCCCCGTTGCGCGCTTTTGATTGTTTGAATAAGCACGGCAGAAACCGTGCAAAACTGCGGACCAGTAAAATGAAGATCAAGAATTCGCTTAAAGCGCTTAAGGCCCGTCATCGCGATAACCGCCTGGTTCGCCGCAAGGGCCGCGTCTACATCATCAACAAGCAGAACCCGCGCTTCAAGGCTCGTCAGGGCTGATTGACTGCGACTGCGGTTCGCGATCAAGCTCGCGGATCACTTTGTTGACAGAGCAGAAGTTTGCATTTGATATTGGGCGCAGTCGGGTTAAGCTTTAACCCATGCGCCCAAATCGTTTTTGCACGGCTATCATCCTCGCCCAGGGCTTCCTGTTTTCAAGCCTCCCGCTTTCGGGAATGGCTGCCATTGCCCACGCGGCAGACGGGCAACCGCCTGCTGTCGCGGACTCACCTTCACCCGCCAAGACGATCGACACGCTTTTCGCATCGCTGAAAAAAGAACGGAATGCGGTCAAGGCGCGCAGCATCGCCAACCAGATCGCCTCCGAATGGAATGATTCCGGCAGCGCAACGGTCAACCTGCTGATGCAATGGGCGGGCGAAGCCGCAGACGAAAAGCGCAACGCCGCCGCTTACGATTTTCTCGACCAGGTCATTCTGCTCGATCCGGACTATGTGCAGGCGCCCTATCGCCGCGCCATGGTGCATTTTGCCGATGGCGACACCCGCAAGGCGATGGCGGATATTAACCTGACACTGGAAAGGGAGCCGCGCTATTTCCCGGCGCTGGCAAGCCTCGCCAATATCCTCGAAGCCTCGGGCCGCGACGAGCTGGCGCTGAAGGCGTGGGAACGTTATCTGGCGCTCTACCCCGCCGACAACGACGCCCGCAAGGAGGCCGTCGACCTTTCGGAAAAGCTGGCCGGCACGCGCGGCTGAATTCGATACCACTGATTTTATTTATTGGACTTAGCAGGGCTTTATTTTGGCAGAGCAGAATGAATTTAAAGCAGCCGAAAGTCTTTTAAACTCCATCGGAGACAATCCGAGTTTCGATATAAGCGAGTTCATAGATCGAATTTCCGTGACTGAGGATTGGGGGAAACTCATCGTCGCCCATATCTATCTGGATCACATCGTCACTGAAGTTTTGAACACGCATCTCGATCATCCCGCCTCATATTTCAACGGCCACAGATCGTTCGCTGAGAAGCTCAGCCTATGTCAGGCGCTGGGATATTTTCGTGATGAATTCGGCAATGTTCTAAGGGCCGTCAATAACTTACGGAATAGGTTTGCGCACAAACTGGTATTCCACGTTTCGGACGAAGAGAAGCGCAATTTGTTTCGTACTCTCACGACGGAACGCGCCACATCCGAAGTGACCCGGTCAGGCGGTTTCGAGGAGTTTCTGTTTACAGTCGTTATGTTTGCAGAGATTTCGCGATCCGCGGAAAAGCGCCAAGCCGAATTGTCAAAAGAGCACAAATTCGTAAGTGAAAAAATCCTGGAGCTTCTTATCGCCAACAAGGACGTGTTGGAAAATAAGATTTAGCCGCAGGGCGCACCCGGAAGTCGCCCCACAGCTAGCTGTTGATCATTCCATGCCGAGCGCAGCCATATACGTCTGAAGAATGGTTTCTTCCTCGATACGCTCGTTGGCGTCCTTTTTGCGCAAGCGGATAATGGTGCGGATCGCTTTGGTATCGTAACCACGGCCTTTGGCCTCACCGATGACATCCTTGATATCGCCCTGAATGGCAGCCTTTTCTTCCTCCAGACGTTCAATCCGTTCAATAATCTGGCGCAGTTCTGCGGCGGCGACGGTTTCGGTGGTGCTGGTATCGTCCATCATGTCATCCTTCATTGGCGGCCCGCATGCGAGCCTTGTTCATTATTTCCGGGCGAAGCTTTCGCCGGTCGCCGCCGACGGGCAGCAGAATTCCGGCCTGTGAACTGCCCACTGAAAGGCGTCGCGTCAAGTCGTTTCCGTCGATCGGGGTTATTCCCTGGGCCTGTTCTGCTCAAAGGCGGCTTTCTGGGCATCACTCGCCTCCGCCTGATATTTTTCCTTCCAGTCCTCATAGGGCATGCCGTAGACGATTTCCCGGGACTCTTCCTTGCTGAGGGGAACGCCGGCCTCCTCGGCCGCTTCCCGGTACCAGTTGGAAAGGCAGTTGCGGCAAAAGCCCGCGAGATTCATCAGGTCGATGTTCTGCACGTCGTGACGTTCGCGAAGGTGCTGCACGAGACGGCGAAATGCCGCCGCCTCGAATTCGACCTGCCGATTGTCGTTCTCAGTCGTCATGGCAAAACTCCAGGCTCAATAGGGGCCGGTGCGGGAGGCGAACAGCTGATATTCATGCAGGACGGGATCGTCGTTCATTGCGGCGAAAATGGGAGCGAGCCGGTCCGACCATTCGGCGATCCCCTCTTCATTCGCGATCAGATCCTGCCGAACCTCGAGAAGCGCATGCGGTATGCCCTTCATCATGCAATGGCGATACATGGTATCGCCCTTGAGCGCTCCGTCATAGGGTTCGTTGTCACCGACGAGGATGTCGCCCGTGGCCCGCAGATGCGCCAGAAGCGGATCGACCGCACGATGATCCGTATCCCACAGAACCGCCGCATGCCACGGCCGCGGCGTTTCCTTCCAGAACGGCGTGTAGGAATGCAGCGACAGAACCAGCGGCGCTTCTTCCGAGGCCTCGGCCACGCCGGTCAGCACACGATCCACGGCATTGTGATAGGGCCGGTGAAAAATCTCGATCCGCCTTTGCCATTCCTCGTCCGAAATCGGATGATTGCCAGGGATGATCGCCCCGTCGGAAATCTTCATGATGAGAGTGGGATCATCCTCGCCGCGATTCGGATCGATGAGCAGCCGGGAAAACCGCCCGAGCACCGCCGGCACGCCAAGGCGTGCGGCAAGTGAGCGCGTCAGCCCCTCTATACCGATATCAAATGCGATATGGCGATGAAAAGCGGTTTGCGGAAGGCCAAGTTTGCCGTAGTGTGCCGGCAGGAGGTTCATGGCATGGTCCGCCAGAAGAACCATGCCTTTGTCATAATCGCCTTCTATGATTTCATAGGGTATGAAGTCGTTCATCGATGATTTTCTGGGGCAGGATTGAGGAGAGAAGCTTGATGGCATGGCTTGAGGCCGGGCGCAAGTTGCGGCGAAAGAACAGCCATCTACCTTATCGCACTCACGATCCCACGAACAATATAATCGATTAAAATCGCGTTGACTTTCTTGGGCGGCCACGCCAAGAAGTGTGTTCATTATAACCATGGAATCCGGATGGAAGCCGTGACTCAGTCATCTCTCGCTCTTCCTCGCCACTTTCGGCATATCGCCCGTCTTTTTTCCGCAGCGGCATTGTTTCTGACCCCGTTCATGATCGCGGCGCCCGCGCATGCGGATTTTCGCGTGTGCAACAGCACGCAGAACCTCGTGGGGGTCGCAATCGGCTACAGGGCACAGGAGGGCTGGGTCAGCGAAGGCTGGTGGCAGGTCCCCTCCTCGACCTGCGCGACGCTGATCGAGGGTGAGCTGCAGTCACGTTATTATTATCTCTATGCCGAAGATGCCGCCCATGGCGGCCGCTGGACCGGTGACGTCAACATGTGCGTGGCGGAAAACGAGTTCAAGATCAACGGCGTGGACGATTGTTTTGCCCGCAGCTTCCAGAGAATGGGTTTCAAGGAATATGACACGGGCAGACAGGGCAGCTGGATGGTCCAGCTCTCCGATACGCCAGGCACACAGGGAAATCAAAACTGATGAAGCGTAACCGCAAAGTCAAAATTCTTGCAACTCTCGGCCCAGCCTCTTCCGAAGAGGCGATGATCGAGAAGCTGCATCTTGCTGGCGCAGATCTTTTCCGGATCAACATGAGCCATGCGAGCCACGACGTGATGCGGACGCTCATTCAGCGTATCCGTTCTGTCGAGAGCCGTACCGGCCGCCCCATCGGCATTCTGGCCGACCTGCAGGGTCCCAAGCTGCGCGTCGGAAAATTCGCCGAAAGCAAGGTCGAACTCGTTCCGGGCCAGAGCTTCACGCTGGACAATAACGACACGCCTGGTGACAACACCCGCGTTTTCCTTCCCCATCCGGAAATTCTCGAGGCGGTCAAGCCGGGCCATCGCCTGCTGATCGACGACGGCAAGCTGCATCTGCGCGCTGAAAAGAGCGACGGGAAGAGCATCGTCACCACCGTCATTTCCGGTACACGCATTTCCGACCGCAAGGGCATCAGCCTGCCCGATACGCTGCTCGGCGTCGGCGTTCTGACCGACAAGGACCGTGTCGATCTCGACGCCGTTCTCGCCACCGGCGAAGTCGACTGGGTAGCGCTTTCCTTCGTCCAGCGTCCGGAAGACCTTGCGGAAGTTCGCAAGATCGCACGCGGCCGCGTCGGCCTGATGTCCAAGATCGAAAAGCCGCAGGCTGTCGAGCGCATCGAAGAAATCATCGAGCTTTCCGACGCGCTGATGGTCGCCCGTGGCGATCTCGGCGTCGAAATGCCGCTGGAAGCCGTTCCGGGCATCCAGAAGCAGCTGACCCGCGCCTGCCGCCGCGCCGGCAAGCCGGTCGTGGTCGCCACGCAGATGCTGGAATCGATGATCACTGCGCCTGTGCCGACCCGCGCCGAAGTCTCCGACGTCGCCACCGCCGTCTTCGAAGGCGCAGACGCCATCATGCTTTCTGCTGAATCTGCCTCCGGCGACTACCCGGTCGAAGCGGTTTCCACCATGGCCTCCATTGCCAGCACGGTGGAGCAGGACCCCTATTATTCCAATATCATCTATGCGCAGCGCGCCCAGCCGGAACCGACCGGCGCCGACGCCATTTCGCTTGCCGCGCGCCAGATCGCCGAAACCCTGAAGCTTGCGGCAATCGTCACCTATACGTCCTCGGGCACGACCGGCCTGCGCGCCGCGCGCGAACGGCCGCAGGTTCCGATCATCGCGCTGTCGCCGATCATCCAGACCGCACGCCGCCTGTCGGTCGTCTGGGGCCTGCACTGCGTCGTCACGGGCGATGCCAGCGACCTCGATGACATGGTGAACCGCGCTTGTCGCATCGTGGTTTCCGAAGGTTTCGGCAAGCCGGGCGATCGTATCATCATCTCCGCAGGCGTACCGCTCGGCACCCCCGGCGCGACCAATATGGTCCGCATCGCCTATATCGGCTCTGATGGCCAGAGCGGCGTCTAAAGCTTCAATATCCCGCATAAAAAACCCGCCGGTAACGGCGGGTTTTTTGTTGGCCTCTCGGCCGTCTTACTTATGAAAACAGGCTCAGTGCATCTTCACCGGCGTGCTGA
This sequence comes from Agrobacterium sp. 16-172Ci, assembly GCF_053522725.1. Taxonomy (NCBI): domain Bacteria; kingdom Pseudomonadati; phylum Pseudomonadota; class Alphaproteobacteria; order Hyphomicrobiales; family Rhizobiaceae; genus Agrobacterium; species Agrobacterium sp. 16-172Ci. Next base: position 92,745 of record NZ_JBNWBW010000004.1, on the reverse strand, counting down.
AGCGGCTGGATTCGATGGCCACTGCACCAGGCTTGAAGCTCGCCGAGGTGGCGGAAGCCGACATGTCGTTGCTGAGCATGCGGTTGGCGACAACACGCGGCGCCTTTACCGAGCGTCCAGTCGTACCCTTGTTCTGGTTGAGCGCCCAATCCGAAATCAGATCCTGCGTCAGGCGTCCACCGCCCACCATGGCCTGCTGGGAAACGGCGGCATCCTGCCTGCTCGGGCGCGAACCCTTTGTCGGCATGCCGGCGCTGAGGCCGCCATTGATGGCAGGTTTCAGGTCGAAAGCATCACCGAAGCCAGCCTGCGGTTCGGCCTTGGCCGTTTCGGCGGGTGCGACGGTAACCTTATGGTTGACGGCGGCCGGGAATGGCGCGGCTGTCGGCATGGCAGCCGACTGGACCTGCGACCGGGCGGCCTGACCGCTCTGTTCAAGAGCCGCAACAACCGTCGGTGAAAGCGTATCCTCCTGCGCCTCGGCGAGATCGTCCTCACCTTCTGGATCGGCATTGGCCGCCGCCAGCAGGGCTTCCGCCACGGCCGGACGATTGGCAGGAACCGGAACAGAAGCGAGTTCGCCGGTCGCAGCCGGTGTCGCACCATCTGCGGACGCCGTCAGGATCGATCCTTCCGCATCACCTTTCATGCCACGGGGCCCAAGAAGTGTGGGCACCGGCACGGATACTTCAGCCAGATCGGCAAATTGCTGGCGCTCGGCCGGCGCGGAAGCCGGAGTCGGCGTGGTCGCTGCCTGCAGGGCATCCTGTGCGGCATTGCGGGCCGGCGAATAAAGCGCAGTCGCAAGGCCGGTATTGGCCGGCGGCTGGTTACCGAAGGCAGGTCGAGCCGTTGGCAGCGGCGCATCGTTCACGCCGGGAAGCGCCTGTGCCGAAGCAACTGCAATGGTGGGTTCAGGCTCGGGAGCCGCCTGCTGCGGAGCCGCCGGACGGGCGACGGCCGGGCGTTCTGCGGGCTCCGGCGCTGCGATGCTATCGGGATCTTCATCCTCGTCACCGCCGCCAAAGAGGGCCTGCAGCAACGTCTTGCGCTTGCCGCCGCCAGATGAGGCAGGGCCGGCACCGGCACTGGAAGCAACCTGAATGGAGGAGGAGCTGACGCGCTTCTTGTAATCGGCGAGCGCCTGCTCATAACCGGGAAGCGGCTTGCCGTCGGAAGGAAGATGCAGCGTATTGCCGTTCGGGAAGATGCGGACGAGTTCCTGGCGGCTCATGCGCGGCCAGGCGCGAACGCCGCCGACATCCATGTGCACGAAGGGAGAGCCCGACGTCGGATAGAAACCGACGCCACCGATCTGCATCTGCATGCCGATTTCACGAAGACGGGCAAGCTTCACACCGGGGATATAAAAATCCATGGCCTTGCCGAGCATATGCTGGCTTTTTTCCGCGACACCCTTGGTGCGTGTGCGCAGCAAACCGTTGGTTTCCGGCGAGCGGAAAGCCGAAACGACGTTGATATAGTCGGTCGCGCCGCTGCGGCGATAAACTTCCCAGACGAGATCGAAAAGGCGCGGGTCCATGCGTGTCGGCTGGTTGCGCCGCCAGTCGCGCAGGAAGCGGTTCAGCTCCTGCAGACCTTTCTGGTCATATTTTCCATTGCGCTTGAAGGTGATGACCGCCTTCTCGCGTGTATGGATATAATACAGTTTGAGGCTTCGCGTCTCGGCGGCGGCTTCCGTCGCCGAAACACCTACGAAAGGCATTGCGGCGAGCATCAGGCAGGCAAAGGTGACAGCGCGCGCCGACAGCTTCGTGCATATATCCTTGATCAAGCCGCGCGCGATCTTTGTCGAAAGCGCGTTATTCCGATGCAGATATGGCAATTCGATCCCCGCCTGGAAGACAATTTCTGTCACATTGCCTCAAATGAACGTCAAATACGGTGACACGATGGCAAAATTGCCACACACATACAACCTTCCTCTACATAGTGAATCAGCCACTAACAAGAGGTTTATAGACGGTAAGCGGATATCCTTGCTCAGAAGTTAACGAATTTACGATCTGCCCTCGAATACGGGGGTTGTGCGCTCAGGCTGCATCTCGAAGGGGATCGTCGGGATCGATGCCATAATCTTTCAGCTTTCGGTAAAGAGTCGAACGGCCGATACCAAGCTTTCTGGCGACCTGACTCATCTGCCCGCGATAGAAGCGCAGGGCGAAACGGATGAGCTCCTCCTCGATCTCGGCCAGTTTGCGGATATTGCCCGATTCATCCATGCTGGAGATCAGGTTTCCACCCCGGTAGATGGTGGTGGAAATATCCGACGGCTCCTCGATGACAGCGTGGTTTTCAGCGACCGGTGGCGGGGCCGGTGAATAGGCCGCAAGTTTCAGAGACGCTCCCGATGGTGTGCGGATGACATCGTCCGCATCGTCACCGGTCGAAAATTCCGGCAGCTGAAGCGCGATCTGCGGAAAATCGGAATCCGACAGTTCCTCGCCCTGTGAGAGTACGACCGCACGGAAGACGGCGTTTTCGAGCTGGCGGATATTGCCCGGCCAGTCATAGGCCGTCAGCAGCGCCAGCGCGCTGGCATTGAGGCCGACGGGATTTGGCAATTTCTGTTCCGCCGAAAAGCGCTCGGCAAAAACCCGCGCCAGATGGGGAATATCTTCCTTGCGGCGGCGCAGCGCCGGAATGGTGATCGGGAAGACATTGAGGCGATAATAAAGGTCTTCGCGGAAGCGGCCTTCCTTCACCTCTTCGATAAGGTTCTTGTTGGTGGCGGAGATCAGCCGCACATTCACCTTCTGCACCCGTGCGGAGCCGACGGTTTCGATTTCACCCTGCTGGACGGCGCGGAGCAGCTTCACCTGCACGTCCAGCGGCAGATCGCCGATTTCATCGAGGAACACCGTGCCGCCATCCGCCTCCATGAATTTGCCGACATGTTTTTCCGTCGCGCCTGTGAAGGCTCCCTTTTCGTGGCCGAAGAGGATGCTTTCCACGAGATTATGGGGAATGGCGCCGCAATTGACGGTGATGAACGGCTTGCTCGCCCTGTCTCCGGCCGACTGGATGGCGCGGGCGACCATTTCCTTGCCCACACCGGATTCGCCTTCCAGCACCACGGGGATGCTGGACTGGGCGGCGCGCTGCGCGAGTTCAATGACCCTCAGCATTGCGGGGCTTGCGGAAACGATATCGGTAAAATTCACTGCATTGCTCCGTCCGCGCCGGCCCGTGCGGGCCTTTGCCTCTCTCCTGTCGAGCTTGAGCGCATTGGAGATGGCGGCGCCGATCCTTTCCGGCGAAACCGGCTTGACGACAAAATCGAAAGCGCCGGCGCGCATGGCCTGCACGACGGTATCGATGCCGCCCTGCCCCGTCTGGACAATGACGGGAACATCGGTGCCGAGTTCGCCGATAGCTTTGAGAAAGGTAAGCCCGTCCATTTCAGGCATCATGAGGTCGAGGACGATGACATTGATCTCGCCGCTATATTGCTTGAGCAATTCCAGCCCCGCCTTGCCGTTTTCGGCGAGCAAGGCGAGATGCCCATAACGTTCCACCGCATTTTTGAGCAGGCGGCGCTGGACGGGATCATCGTCTATCACGAGAACATGCGCGGTCATTTTTAGCTCCGGTTTCCGGTTTATGGACCTGCTTCATGCGGTCCCTTATTCCGCACTCTGGCATGGGAGACTTGAACATCCAGTTTTGAGAATTGCTTGCATTTTATCCATTGCCGCGGGAAACAAGGTCCCCATATGCTTCGCACGCATAATCAGAAGGACACGTTCGATGACCCTCAACCGCCCTACCCCGCAACCCGTCTTCTCCCTTGCCGAAACCACCGGTCCGGCGCTTGGCGACCTGCCCGGCTGGAAGCTCTCGGACCTCTATCCGTCGGGCGATTCGCCGGAATACAATGGCGATCTCGACAAGGCGGCGTCGATGGCGGCGGCTTTCGAGAAGAAATGGAAGGGCAAGCTTGAAGCTGCCGCGAAGGCGACGGGCGAAAACGGCATCGGCGCCGCGCTCAAGGAATATGAAGCGCTGGACGATCTCATCGGCCGCATCGGCTCCTTTGCCGGGCTCACCTATTTTTCCGATACGTCGAACCCGGCAAACGGCAAGCTTTACGGCGATGCCCAGGCGAAGCTGACGGATATTTCCTCCCACCTCCTGTTCTTCACCCTTGAGCTCAACCGCATCGATGACGCCACGATGGACGCCTGCATGGCGAATGATGCCGTAGCGGGTCACTACCGCCCTTGGCTGGTGGATTTGCGCAAGGACAAACCGCACCAGCTCGACGACCAGCTGGAACAGCTTTTCCTCGAAAAATCGATGACCAGCGCGGCGGCCTTCAACCGCCTGTTCGACGAGACGATGGCCGATCTGCGTTTCGACATAGACGGCGCGAGCCTGCCGCTGGAAGTGACGCTCAACATGCTGCAGGAGCCGGAGCCGGAAACCCGAAAGAAGGCGGCTCAGGCGCTGAGCGCCACCTTCAAGGACAATCTGCGCGTCTTCACGCTCATCACCAACACGCTTGCCAAGGACAAGGATATTTCCGACCGCTGGCGCAAATTCGAGGATATTGCCGATAGCCGCCATCTCGCCAACCGCGTCGAGCGCGAGGTGGTCGATGCCTTGGCGGCGGCGGTCAAGAAGGCCTATCCGCGCCTCTCGCATCGTTATTACGCCATGAAGGCGAAATGGCTCGGCATGGAGCAGATGAATTATTGGGACCGTAACGCGCCGCTTCCCGATACATCGAACACGATCATTCCCTGGGATGATGCAAAGGACACCGTGCTTTCCGCCTATGGCAATTTCGCCCCCGAGATGGCCGATATTGCCCGCCGTTTCTTCGATGAAGAGTGGATCGACGCCCCCGCCCGCCCCGGCAAGGCGCCGGGCGCCTTCGCGCATCCGACCGTGCCCTCGGCCCATCCTTACGTTCTCGTCAACTATCTCGGCAAGCCGCGCGACGTGATGACGCTCGCCCATGAGCTTGGCCATGGCGTGCACCAGGTGCTTGCCGGCGAACAGGGCGCCCTGATGTGCGCAACGCCGCTGACGCTCGCCGAAACCGCCTCCGTCTTCGGTGAAATGCTGACCTTCCGCAAGCTGCTCGACGACACCAGGGACGTCAGCGAGCGTAAGGCCATGCTCGCCCGCAAGGTCGAGGACATGATCAATACGGTCGTGCGCCAGATCGCCTTCTATGAATTCGAGCGCAAGCTGCACACCGCCCGCAAAGAGGGCGAGCTGACCTCCGAACAGATCGGTGAATTGTGGCTTTCCGTTCAGGCCGAAAGCCTCGGCCCGGCAATCCGGATTTCCGAGGGCTACGAGACATGGTGGACCTACATCCCCCATTTCATCCACTCGCCCTTCTATGTTTATGCCTATGCCTTCGGCGATTGCCTGGTGAACTCGCTTTATGCGGTTTACCAGAAGGCCGAGACGGGCTTTCAGGAGAAATATTTCGAGCTTCTGAAGGCAGGCGGCACCAAGCACCATTCGGAGCTTCTGAAACCCTTCGGCCTCGATGCGACCGATCCCTCTTTCTGGGACAAGGGGCTTTCGATGATCGAGGGGCTGATCGACGAGCTGGAAGCGCTGGATAACAAACAGGCTTAATCTCTTCCGCCGGCAGGGCTATCCTATTTCGGACAAGCTTTGCCGGTTGATATTGCCGGCGGAGACACCGGCAACAATTCGGGCGACGAGCACAGGCAATGAAACGCAAACCCGCCGATCTGACCTTGAGGGAAACCCTGCGCTGGGAGCCGCAGACCGGCTTTCAGCGCATCGACCAGCATATACGCCGATTGCTGCGCTCCGCCGATGCGCTCGGTTTTCGCGCGCCGGTCAATGCGGTTCAAGCGCTGGAAAAGAAGGTGGGCGGCGAAAAGCCGCTCTGCGTCAGGCTGGTCATGAACTACAAGGGCGAACTCGACGTCGAAACCGCCGACTTCCAGCCCTTGCGGCAGGATGCCGTCTGGCGGGTCCGCATCGCCCGGCAGACCACGCTTGACTCCACCGATACCTTCTATCGCCACAAGTCCTCACGCCGCGAGCCCTATGATGCCGCCCGGGCCGAATTTTCAGCCGGGGAGGCCGACGAGGTGCTGCTGCTCAACGAGCGCGGTGAGTTGTGCGAGGGATCATCGACCAGCATTTTCGTCGAAATGCCGGATGGGCAATTGCTGACGCCGCCGCTCGACAGCGGCATTCTGCCGGGTGTGCTGCGCGCTGATCTGATCCGCGAACGCAGGGCGCGCGGACAGGCGCTGAAACCGGAAGACATTGCCGGCCGGAAACTCTTCGTCGGCAATTCGCTGCATGGGTTGATTGCGGCGGAACTCGTTTAAACAGTCACCGACAGAAGCCGGTCGCGGCCTTTTTCCTTGGCCGCATAAAGAGCCTGATCCGCCCGCATGAAAACATCGTCGGCGCTTTCGGGCGCGCGATAGACCGTCAGCCCGGCTGAACAGCTATAGGAAAAATCCGGGAATTCGGCGAGGGGCCTCGAAAGGCGCACCTTCTGCAGCAGCCGTTCGACGATCTCCCGGCCCTCGGCCACCGTGCTGCGCGGCAGGATGAGCATGAATTCCTCACCGCCGATCCTGCCGAAACAATCCACCCGCCGGATGACGGAATGGGCGATGCCGACGAAATCGCGAAGCACCGCGTCCCCGCATTTATGACCGAAACGGTCGTTGATCTGCTTGAAGAAATCGATATCGAGCGTGCACAGGCAAAAAGGCGTTTCCAGCCCCTTGGCAACCCGCTCCACCTGCAAAGCCAGCTTGGCGAAGACGAAACGGCGGTTTGCCGTTCCCGTCAATTCATCCGTCTGCGAGGCGCGGACTGCCAGATCCCGATCCTGCCGCAGCGTTCTGTAACCCTGGCGCAATTCGGTGACGTCGCTTGCAACGCACAGCATCCAGCCATCCTGCTGCACCGTTTCCGTCATCCAGAACCAGCGGCCGTCATGCATATCCATCTCAAAGGCGCGGTAAGGCAGCTTGCCGCGCCGGGACTGGGCCGACAGCAGCCATCCCTCGAAATCATTGTTGCGGACGACGACACCGGTGCGCAGCCGATGGTTCAGCCGCATGATATCCGCCCAGGTGGGGAAATCGCCGGCGGCGAGCTGAAAGCTTTCCCGAAACGACGGATTGGCATGGCGCAACCGGTCCTCGGAATCGTAAAGCGCAATAAGAACGGGGGTGGCACTCTGAAGCGCTGCGACACGCTCGATAAGATTATTCAACAGGCAACTCTCCCGTGATGGCGAAAATTCCCCCGTCGTCATCCGGCCAAAGCCCCCAAGCCTTTGGACATAGAGAGGAAAAGAAGAACTTAATTATAAACGCACTATCTAAAATGCGAAGAGGCAGAATGCGGTGGAAAGGGTGCGCGCGACCGTCTTGCCGTTGCCATCGTCATATGTCCGTCATCCACCTGCCCTTTATTGTGGCACGCTTTTATGATCTAGCTTACTTATTGGCTAAAAAAGGAAAATTGACGAATGACGGATAAAAACCACCCGATTTACGGCGATATTGACGGCCCCATCATCATGATCGGCTTCGGCTCCATCGGGCGCGGCACTCTTCCGTTGATCGAACGTCATTTCAATTTCGACATGACCCGGCTCGTCGTCATCGACCCGCGCGAAGACATCGCCGCCTTTCTGGCCGAGAGGAAAATCCGCCATATCCAGACGCATCTGACCAAGGAAAACTACCGCGAGATTCTCAAGCCGCTCCTCAAGGGCGTTCAGGGCCAGGGCTTCTGCGTCAATCTTTCGGTCGATGCCGCCTCCGTCGATCTGATGCGGATTTGTCGCAAGCATGGCATGCTTTACATCGACACGGTCGTCGAACCCTGGCCCGGTTTTTATTTCGACGCCGATGCCGATAATGCGGCCAGAACCAATTATTCGCTGCGCGAAACCATGTTGAAGGAGAGGGCGCGCAAGCCGGGCGGCACGACGGCGGTTTCCACATGCGGCGCCAATCCGGGCATGGTGTCCTGGTTCGTGAAACAGGCACTCGTCAATCTCGCCAAAGATACCGGCCTCGACATCGAGGAGCCGCAGCCGCATGACCGCGATGGCTGGGCAAAGCTGATGAAGCGGCTTGGCGTCAAGGGCGTTCACGTGGCCGAACGCGACACCCAGCGGGCGAAGGAACCGAAGCCCTTCGGTGCTTTCTGGAACACATGGTCGGTCGAAGGTTTTATCGCGGAAGGTTTTCAGCCGGCCGAACTCGGCTGGGGAACGCATGAAAACTGGATGCCGAAAAACGCAAAAAAGCAGAAAAAGGGAAGCAAGGCGGCGATCTATCTCGATCAGCCCGGCGCCAATACGCGGGTGCGGACATGGTGTCCGGGCCTTGGGCCGCAATACGGATTTCTCGTCACGCATAACGAAGCGATTTCGATTTCCGACTATTTCACCGTCCGCAACGATGATGGCAACGTGACCTATCGGCCAACCTGCCATTATGCCTACCATCCCTGCAATGACGCCATTCTTTCCCTGCATGAGCTTTTCGGCAATGGCGGCACGCCCCAGCCGATCCAGCATGTGCTCGGCGAAGACGAGCTTGTCGACGGCGCCGATGAACTCGGCGTTCTTCTTTATGGCCATGACAGGAATGCCTATTGGTATGGCTCGCGGTTGAGCCTGCAGGAAGCACGCTCACTCGCCCCCAACCAGAATGCGACCGGATTGCAGGTCAGCTCCGCTGTGCTCGCGGGCATGGTCTGGGCGATTGAGAACCCGCAGGCCGGCATCGTCGAGGCGGATGAAATGGATTACCGCCGTTGCCTTGAGGTGCAGCGCCCCTATCTCGGGCCCGTCGAGGGACATTATACCGACTGGAAGCCGACCGATGGCCGCCCCGGCCTGTTTCCCGACAATATCGATACGTCCGATCCCTGGCAGTTTCGCAACATCCTCGTGCGCTGACGGGAGGGAGTCTCATATTTGTCACGCCGGGGCTTTCCTGCACGACATCAGGAACCGGGGAGAGCGAACAACGTTGCCTTGAAATAAGCAACGCTTCGCGGCATGGTCGAAGCACAGAAGGTTTCATCGAATCGCAGGAGAACAGGCCCATGAACTTCAAGACAAGCGCTGCTTTGCTTTCAGCCGCCATCGCGGTGTCTTCATGCGTCGCGCCGGGTCCCTCCCAGCAGACCTCGATGGCGCCTTCGCTTTCCCGCGGCCCGGCCGTCGACGGCCGCTGGATCGACCGCAACGGCATCGTATCGACATTCCAGAACGGCGCCTTCTCCACCCGTTCGACCGATACCAACACGCTTCTGGCCTCCGGCACCTATGTCACGATCTCGCCGACGCTTTACGAAATCAACATGACCTCGCTGGTGCGCAACACGCAGTCGCGCGTCAACTGCGCCCTCGTCTCCCCGTCACAATTGAACTGCACGACGGACACGAACAGCCAGTTCTCGCTGACGCGCCAGGGCTGATAACGTCACCTTTTCAAAGAGATGATCTTCTGGAACGCACGCCTCAGGCGTGCGTTTTCGTTTATTGTGCGCCTGTCATAATTTCGCTTGCGGCGATTGCCGCTAAATGGAAACATCGCGCTTTGAAAGACTGACATGATTTCAGATTAGAAAATGAGCACGGCCGGAGGATGATCGACCCCCGGGCTTCCGCTTTGAACAGGAGAGAGGGACCATGAAGAAAATTTTGGGACTGGGCATGCTGAGCGTTTCGGCGATAACGCTTTCGGCCGGAGCGGCTCTGGCCGATTATGAGCTCAACATTCTTCACATCAACGATTTTCACTCCCGTATCGAATCGATCAACAAGTTCGACTCGACCTGCTCGGCTGAAGAAGAAGGCAAAAACGAATGCTTCGGCGGCGCCGCCCGTCTTCTGACTGCAATCAATCAGACCCGTGATGCCCTGAAGGCTCAAGGCAAGAATGTCCTCCTGCTCAATGCCGGCGACAATTTCCAGGGATCGCTGTTCTACACCACCTACAAGGGCACGGTGGAAGCGGAAGTGCTGAACGCCATGAAGTTCGACGCCATGACCGTCGGCAACCATGAGTTCGATGACAGCGAGGACGGGCTTGCCGGCTTCCTAGACAAGGTGCAGTTCCCCGTCGTGACCGCCAATGTGGTGGCCACCACCGCCTCGAAAATCGGCGATCGCGTCAAGCCGTCCATCGTGCTCGAAGTCGGCGGACAGAAAATCGGTATTGTCGGCGCGGTCGCGAACGACACGGCGGAACTGGCAACGCCCGGTCCCAATATCACCATCGCCGAAGATGTCGCGAAAATCAGCGAGCAGGTGCAGAAGCTGAAGCAGGACGGCGTCGACAAGATCATCGCGCTGACCCATGTCGGCTATCCGCGCGATCTCGAATTCATCGCCAAAATCCCTGACGTCGACGTCGTGGTCGGCGGCCACACACATACGCTGCTTTCCAACACCGACCAGAAGGCCGAAGGCCCCTATCCCACCCTCGTCGACAATCCCGGCGGCTATAAGGTTCCGGTCGTCCAAGCCGGACAGTACAGCAAATATCTGGGCGACCTCAAAGTGGTCTTCGATGACAGTGGCGTGGTCAAGGAAAGCAAGGGCGATCCAATCCTCATCGACTCCTCCTTCAAGCCCGATGAAGCCACGCTGAAGCGCATCGATGAGCTGAAGGCGCCGATCGAGGCTCTGAAGTCGAAGGTCGTCGGCTCCTCGGAAGGCCCGATCGAGGGAGACCGCAAGGTTTGCCGCGTGAAGGAATGCTCCATGGGCAATCTGGTGGCGGATGCAACGCTTGCGCGCGTCAAGGATCAGGGCGTGACCATCGCTTTCGCCAATAGCGGCGGCCTGCGCTCCTCCATCGATGCCGGCGATGTCTCCATGGGCGAAGTGCTGACGGTTCTGCCGTTCCAGAACACCGTCGCAACCTTCCAGCTGAAGGGCGAGGATATTCGCGCCGCCCTCGAAAACGGCGTCAGCCAGATCGATGACGGCGCTGGTCGTTTCATGCAGGTCTCCGGCCTGAAATATTCCTTCGACCGCTCGAAGCCGGCCGGCGGCAGGGTCGTTTCGGTCGACGTCAAGGAAGGCGACGCTTTCGTGCCTCTCGATCCCGCCAAGACCTACATCGTCGCGGCCAATAATTACGTGCGTACCGGCGGCGACGGCTTCAAGGTCTTTGCGACCAAGGCCATCAACGCCTATGACTTCGGCCCCAACCTCGAGGAAGCCGTTGCGGCCTATATTACCGCCAACAGCCCCTATAAGCCCTACACGGATGGCCGTATCAGCGAAGTGACGCCTGCCGGTTATGTCGCGCCGGCAAAGCCTGCGGCACCTGCGCCGGCAGCAACCGCACCTGCGCCGGCCGCCACACCCGCTCCCGCAGCACCTGCCGCTACTGCACCTGCTGCCACGGCACCGGCCGCCACTGCCCCGGCCACGACGACGCCCGCAGCCGCCGCTGCAGCCGCCAGCAAATATGTCGTTGAAAAGGGCGACTCGCTCTGGAAGATCGCAGCCGAGAAATATGGCGACGGCGCTCTCTGGAGCAGGATTGCCAAGGCAAACACGCTGAAGCATCCGAACCACATCGAGATCGGCGAGGAGCTGGAGCTGCCGGCTCAATAAGCCGGACGGGAACAGACAGGGCAATTTGCCGCAGACAGGAAACCGGCCCTCGGAAATCGGGGCCGGTTTCTTATTTTCCTTTTAAAAACAAATCCTTACAGATCAAATTTTGGCAAAGGACATCCTGCAGCGCCCCCCGCCCCGGAAATAGCCTCCGCCGGTGGTTTAATCCTGAAAAATTTCGTCTAGAACACGTGAACAAATTGATAGCACGAGCGTATAGCTCGGGCATCGCCGGCCCAACCCCGTCGCGGTTTGCGTTCGGCGCGCATAAACAGAAGATGGAGCGTTTCCGCCCTTGTCCGAAACGGAACCGCTCCTCACGCAACCAGTCCGAGTTTCAGGGTGTCATTCATGGCGACAGAACTATCCGCACTCCCCGCAAACCATCCCCACACAGCATTTGGCAAGGTCGGCGTCCTGCTCGTCAACCTCGGCACGCCTGACGGTACGGACTATTGGCCGATGCGCCGTTATCTGGCGGAATTCCTGAGCGACAAGCGGGTAATCGAATGGTCGCGTCTCTACTGGTATCCGATCCTTTACGGCATTGTTCTCAACAAGCGCCCGCAGAAAGTCGGAAAGGCCTATGAGGAGATCTGGAACCGCGAGCGCAATGAAAGCTATCTGCGCACCTATACTCGCAGCCAGGGCGAGCTGCTGGCGGAAGCGCTGAAGGACCTGCCCAATGTCGCGGTCGACTGGGGCATGCGTTACGGCCAGCCCTCCATCGCCTCCAAGATCGACGCGCTGAAGGAACAGGGTTGCGAAAAAATCCTGCTTTTCCCGCTTTACCCGCAATATGCCGCATCGACCACGGCAACCGTGAACGACAAGGCTTTCGAGCATCTGATGAAGCTGCGCTGGCAGCCCGCCATCCGCACCGTACCGCCCTATCACGACGATGCGGCCTATATCGAAGCGCTCGCCACCTCCGTCAAAAACCATCTGGCGACGCTGGACTGGGAGCCGGAAATGCTGATCACCTCTTTCCACGGCATTCCGCAATCCTATTTCAAAAAGGGCGATCCCTATTATTGTCACTGCCAGAAAACCGCCCGGCTGCTGCGCGAGGCGCTGGGGCGGACAGAGAAAAATTTCATGATCACCTTCCAGTCGCGTTTCGGACCGGAAGAATGGTTGCAGCCCTATACCGACAAGACCGTGGAAAAGCTGGCCTCGGAAGGCATCAAGCGCATCGCCGTAATGAATCCCGGCTTTGTTTCGGATTGTCTTGAGACACTGGAAGAAATCGCCGGTGAAGCGGGCGAGATTTTCCTGCATAATGGCGGAGAGAAATTTACCCATATTCCCTGCCTGAACGACAGCGCCGAGGGCATGAATGTTCTCGAAAAGGTTGTGCGGCGGGAGTTGCAAGGATGGGTGTAATCTTGCCATAACCATGCCGGGGTAAAACCCGGACGGTTCCGATCAGGAGGTAAAGTGATGATTGCATTGGGCGGTTTCGACATCGTCGTCATGGCAGCGGTGGTTCTCGTTATTCTGGTGCTGTTTGCCGGCATCAAGACCGTCCCCCAGGGGCATCGTTACACGGTTGAACGGTTCGGGCGCTACACCCGCACACTCGAGCCGGGCCTGAACCTCATCGTGCCGTTCTTCGAAACCATCGGTTCGAAAATGAACGTGATGGAGCAGGTCCTTCATATACCGACACAGGAAGTCATCACCCGCGACAATGCCAGCGTCTCCGCCGACGCCGTCACCTTCTATCAGGTCCTCAATGCCGCGCAGGCCGCCTATCAGATCGCCAATCTGGAAATGGCCATCGAAAACCTCACCATGACCAATATCCGTTCGGTGATGGGCTCGATGGACCTCGACGAATTGCTGTCGAACCGCGACGCCATCAACGACCGCCTGCTGCGCGTGGTGGACGAGGCGGTGGGACCATGGGGCATCAAGGTCACCCGTATCGAAATCAAGGACATCGCACCGCCGAAGGATCTCGTCGATTCCATGGCGCGGCAGATGAAGGCCGAGCGTGAAAAACGCGCGCAGGTGCTGGAAGCCGAAGGCGCCCGCAATGCCCAGATCCTGCGCGCGGAAGGCGCGAAGCAATCCGCCATTCTGGAGGCGGAAGGCCAGCGCGAAGCGGCATTCCGCGATGCCGAGGCGCGCGAGCGTCTGGCCGAGGCCGAAGCGAATGCCACCCGCATGGTCTCGGAAGCCATCGCCGCCGGCAATGTCCACGCCATCAACTATTTCGTCGCCCAGAAATATACCGAGGCTCTGGCAGAGATCGGCACGGCGAAGAATTCCAAGATCGTGCTGATGCCGATGGAGGCTTCGGCGCTGATCGGTTCCCTCGGCGGTATCGGCACGATTGCGAAAGAGGTTTTCGGTGACAGGGGCGATGCGCCGACTGCGCCCGCCGCCTCCACAGCGCCCCGTTCCGTGCCGCCGACGCGGCCTTCCGGCCAGAGCATCAACGTCACGATCCCCGGTAATCCCTTCGGCTCTTCATCGGAGAAGTGATGATGTTGCAACGGCTTGCCACTGAGCTGGGGCCATGGAGCTGGTGGATTGTCGCCTTCGTGCTTCTGGCCGCCGAACTCATCGCTCCCGGCGTATTCCTGATCTGGATCGGCCTCGCCGCGCTGGTCATCGGCGCGGTCTCGCTGCTTTTATGGGATACGGCATTCTGGGCCTGGCAATTGCAGCTGGTGCTGTTTGCCGCGCTTTCCGTCGTCTTCGCCCTGCTCGGCCGGAAATATTTCGGCAGGAACCGGGCGGCAAGCGACGAGCCCTTCCTCAACCAGCGTGAGGCAAGCCTTGTCGGCCGCACCGCGACCCTTCAGGAGCCGATTGTCGAAGGGCGTGGCCGGATCAGGCTGGACGATACCTGGTGGCCGGTCAACGGCGAAGACCTGCCGGCCGGCACCCGTGTGAGAATTGCTTCCGCGCGCGGACGCACGCTGACAATCGAGCCGTTGGACCGATAGGTTTTCAGGAGCATTTTTTCAGGATCGGCGCTTGCTTCAAGCCACGCCAATTCTCAAGAGATCGTGGAAATGCACCAGCCCGATGGGCCGGTTGTCATCATCGATGACAATCAGCGCACCAATGTGGAATTTTTCCAGCGTCGCCAGTGCGCTGGTCGCCAGCACCGATTTTTTGACGGTCTTCGGCGTGCGGGTCATGATGTCATCGACCGTCAATTCGGCGAGGTTGCGCGACAGGTTGCGCGCCATATCGCCTTCGGTGACGATGCCGCAAAGGCGGCCATCCTCGTCCAGAATACCGACGCAGCCGAAATGCTTGCGGGAGAGAACCCCGACCGCTTCCGGCATGGCCGTTCCCTTGTTGACCAGCGGCACACGATCACCGGTATGCATGATATCGCTGACCAGCGTCAGGCTCGCCCCCAGCTTGCCGCCGGGATGAAACACCTTGAAATCGCCCGCGGTGAAATTGCGCGCCTCCAGCAGCGCAACGGCAAGGGCATCGCCCAGCGCAAGCTGCATCAACGTAGAGGTCGTGGGCGCAAGGCCGAGCGGGCAGGCTTCCTGCTCATTGGGAACCAGCAGCACGATATCGGAAGCCTGTGCCAGCGATGAATTTTCCGAGCAGGTGAGCGCGATCAACGGAATGGAGAAACGGCGCGAATAGTTGATGATGCTGCGCAGTTCCGCGCTTTCGCCGCCCTTGGAAATGGCCAGCACCACATCATCGCCGCCGATCATGCCCAGATCGCCGTGATTGGCCTCCGCCGCATGCACAAAAAAGGCAGGCGTCCCGGTGGAGGCGAAGGTGGCGGCAAGCTTCGCGCCTATGTGGCCGCTTTTACCGACCCCGGTAATGATGAGACGGCCATTCGACTGGCCGATGGTCTCGATCGCCTTGCAGAAGGGGTCTGAAAGACCGTTCCTCAAAGCATCCTCAAGGGCGGCAAGGCCAGCCCGCTCCATCGAAATCGTCCGCACGGCGGATTCGATGGCATTGTCTTCGACCAGTTTGACGGCGCGCGTAATCATGGCCGACTGTTACTCTTTCAGCCGGAATAAGTCCACTCTCCAGCCGGTGAGCGCCGGGTTTTAGTCGATGTCGTCCAAAAATGTTCGACGGTTTCAGTCCGACGACATGTCATCAATGACGCCGGTCCGGCGGAGAAATCTCCTCCATCGTTCCAAGCCGCTTGAAAGGGATGTTTTCCTCGTCGACCAGATATCGCCCGAGCGTCCTTACCCATGAGACCGAGCCGTCGCTGCGGCGCACGGCATATTCCTGATTATAAAAACTCGCGGCCTTGAGGGTGATCAACGCCGTTTCGATCACATGGTTTCGATGATCGAGGTCCACTTTTTCAAGCATCTGAAAAATGCTGATGCCCTGCATCGCTTCCCGAAGCGGAATCCCGAAGAGTTCAGCACATACTTCATCTAGGTAGAAACGGTCATTGGTAATATCCCAACAATAAAAACCGACCTGCTTGGCGTTCAAAACGGGATTCATGAAACGGCGCTGTCACACAAAATAAAATTCAATACCACTTGCTGCGCAATATACGATCAGCCGCTGTAAACTATAGGGCAATTCCGTGCCAAATTGAAACGTTTTAATCTTCTCATATTAGAATTTTTTTGCATTTATGACTATTCTTCTCCAGTAACCGAGGTGAGTGAAATCGAGCCGCCCGATTGAGCGATGGGGTGTCTCTGCTTTTCCCTCGCCTGCCATAACACTGAAATCCCGGCGATCTTTATCAACTGTTAACCATAAAAAACCTATTGTTAAAGCGATGTTAAAACTTGCGTCGCCTGTCTGGTCCCTGGTTTCTTCACGTCATTTCATCGGCCTGTCACTCATCGGGCCTGAGGAGATGTCTTGTTGGCCCTTCGATCCGGCATCGGCCAAACTCGCCGGGTGAAAAGGAATGAGCGTGAAGGGCACCGCCACACGTCTGCCGACGTCGCGGAAAGCAGCAACCCTGCTGCTCGCCTGCACGATTTTTTACCCACAGGGAAGCACCTTCGCGCAGACTGCAACGACAGCCATACCGGTATTGCCGGGCAGCGCTTCTGCCGTCGACGGAGCAGCTTCCCCCACACCGGCGACGGACAATGGGGTGAGCACTGGCACGGGCGCTGTCCCGGCCACAGCTACACCCACGCCGGCACCGCAACTCTGGCGTCCGTCCAACAATCCCGGCGATCCGATTTACGAACAGCAGGACGAAGCGGGCCAACCCTATGCTGAAGGCGAAAACCCCTATGAGCCGACGGTGGACGGTGGCGAAAATCCACGGATAGCCACCGAACCCGGCCAGACGCCCGGCATCCGGCTCGGCACATTCCTGCTGCGGCCCTCGATCAGCCAGACGATCAATACGGAAAAGCAGACGAATACCGGCGGCCCTTCCAGACGCAATTATCTGACGACAGGCATACGCGGTACGCTCACCAGCGACTGGTCCCGTCACGCCTTGACGGTGACGGGCGACGGCGCCTGGGAGAGGAACTTCGGCAGCGACAAGGACGGCGAAGAACCCCGGGCCAGGATAGAGGCCGATCTGCGCCTTGATCTCGGCGAAGAAACGACGGCCAATCTCAAGGCCGGTTACGAATTCAGCCGCGAAGACACGACGGACCCCAATGCTCTCACCGGCGCTGCCGTGCAGGGCGGCGAACACCGCTTCACCACCGGCGCATCGATAGAGCGGGATTTCGGCAAGCTGCGCGGCCTGGCAGCGCTCGATCTGTCGCGCACGGTCTATACGGATGCGAAAGGCGTCGACGGCCGGCCGATCAGCCTCAGTGACCGCGACCAGAACGGCGCGAACCTGCGCGGACGCATCGGTTATGAATTGTCGCCGGCACTCATCCCCTTCCTCGAACTGAATGCCGGGACGACCAAATATGACAGGCGTCTCGACAATTCGGGCTATGCCCGCTCCTCCAATGCCTATGGGGCGAAGGTCGGCGCGGAAGTCGATCTTGGCGAGAAGACACGTGGCGAGGCCGCCATCGGCTATCTGCGCAAGCAATATGACGACGATCGCCTCGCCTCGATAGGCGCATTGACGCTGGATGGCGAACTCAACTGGTCACCTCAGCGGGGCACCAATGTCAATCTCGGCCTGCGCACGACGATAGAGGACTTTGCCGGCGGACCGCAGGGTGGCTGGGTTTCCTATCGGCTGGATGCCGGCCTGACCCACGAATTGCGCAGCAACCTCGTTGCCCGCCTGACGGGACAGATCGTGCATCGCACATTCCCCTCTTCCGACATGGAAAATGCCGTTGAATATACCGCTGGCGCCGGCCTGACCTGGGGACTGAACCGCTATCTCGACCTGACGGCGGACGTCAGCTATCAGTGGACACCGGTTTATGACAGCAGCGAGCTGCGCGTCGGCGCAGGACTTGTCCTCAAGCGATAGGCTTCGGCCAAAAAGAAATCCCGGCGCTGAGGCCGGGATTCCGTTGTTGTTCTGGTGAATTACTTCAGCCCGTTGATCAGGGCCTTGATCGGCTCTTCGATCGCAGGGCGAATATCGCCACGCTCCAGCGCGAAGGCGACGTTGGCAAGAATGAAACCATCCTTGGCGCCGCAATCGAAGGTCTGTCCACGGAAATGATATCCGGAGAACTGCTGCGACTTGGCAAGCGTCAGCATGCCGTCCGTCAGCTGGATTTCGTTGCCGGCGCCACGCTCCTGATTTTCGAGAATGTCGAAAATCTCGGGCTGAAGAATATAACGGCCGTTGATATAGAAATTCGACGGCGCCGTACCCTTGGCAGGCTTTTCGACCATTTCAGTGATCTTGAAACCTTCACCCACGGCATCACCCACGCCGACGATACCGTATTTATGCGTCTGGTCGGGAGCGCATTCCTGCACCGCGATGACGTTGCCCTGGGTCTGGTCGTAAAGTTCGACCATGCCCTTGAGGCAGCTTTTCTGCGAATGCATGATCATATCGGGCAAGAGCACGGCGAAAGGCTCGTCACCGACGATATCACGGGCGCACCAGACCGCATGGCCAAGACCGAGCGGCACCTGCTGGCGCGTGAAGCTTGCAGTACCCGCTTTGGGCAGAAGGCCGGCCAGCAATGTCAGCTCGGCATTCTTGTTGCGCTCGCGCAGCATCTGTTCAAGTTCAAATTGAATATCAAAATAATCTTCGATCACCGCCTTGCCGCGGCCGGTGACAAATACAAAATGCTCGATGCCCGCTTCCGCCGCCTCATCGACGACGTATTGAATGACCGGCTTGTCGACGACGGTGAGCATTTCTTTCGGAACCGCCTTGGTTGCGGGCAGGAAACGCGTGCCGAGACCTGCGACCGGAAATACGGCCTTCCGAATTTTCTTCTGTTCTACCACATATCCCTCCTGAGAGATAAAACTTGATCACAATCCCCGCACGCTGTTGTTATTTCAAAAATAACAACGTTTTGTAAAGGGTGACGCTACCATCTATTAATGGTAAAGAATTTGTTGACGTTCTTTTGTTATCCATGATGACGCCCGATGCGTTTTCGCAATCGAAATGACATTCGAGAGAACGAAAGACAGACGATGACAAAGATGATCCTTTCAGATGTCCGCAAATTCGGCTGCATGGTGGTTGCAGGCCTGGCAATCTCGCTGGCGCCCGTTTCGGCCCGCGCCGATCAGGGATTCCGTCAGTGGATCAACCAGTTCTATGCAACAGCCGCGAAAGAAGGCATTAGCAAGGCGACCTATCAGAAGGCCTTTGCCGGTGTCAGCGAGCCGGATCCGGATGCGCTGCGCAAGGCCACCTTCCAGCCGGAATTCACCACGCAGATCTGGGATTATCTCGATTCCCGCGTCAATCCGTACACGGTGCGGATCGGCCGCGAGATGAAGATGAAGCACGCGACGACCCTCAACTGGATCGAGCGTAACTTCAATGTCGACAAGCACATCATTCTCGCCATCTGGTCGATGGAATCGAATTACGGCGCGGTTCTCGAAAAGCCGGAACGGCTGCACAACATCCCGCAGGCGCTGGCAACGCTCGCCTATTCCGATCCCAAACGCGCCAAATTCGCGCGTACGCAATTGATCGCCGCTCTAAAGATTCTCCAGGCGGGCGATGTCACGCCGAAACAGCTGACAGGCTCCTGGGCGGGCGCGATGGGTCACACCCAGTTCATTCCCACCAGCTACCTGCTTTATGCGGTGGATGCGGATGGCAACGGCAAGCGCGACATCTGGCACTCCGTTCCGGACGCGCTGGCAACCGCTGCCAATCTTCTTTCCAAAAACGGCTGGGAGCCGGGCCGGACCTGGGGTTATGAAACCGCCGTTCCGCGTGGCGGCGCCCGTTATGAAGGGCAAACGAAGACCATTGCGGAATGGACGAAGCTCGGCTTTGCCCGCCCGAACGGCAAGAACTTCACGCGTGGCTCCGATCGCGCCATGCTGAAATTGCAGGGCGGAGCAAACGGCCCCGGCTTCCTGATGATGAAAAACTTCTTCACCATCAAGAAATACAACGCATCCGACAGCTATGCGCTCGCCGTCGGCCTGCTTGCGGATGAGATCGCCGGTTATGGCGGCATGCAGCAGAAATGGCCGCGCCCCGATGGGACGCTGGACATTCGTGAAAAATTCGAGCTGCAGACCCGCATGAAGGAGCTCGGCTATTATGACGGCGAGGTGGATGGGAACTTCGGCTCCGGTTCGAAAGCCGCCATCAGCGCCATCCAGTCGCGCATGGGTATGGAAACCGACGGTCAGCCGTCGCAGCGGTTGCTGAGAGCCCTGCGCAATTGATAATGTGCCGGTGAATTCGGCGGCGGCGTGAGCGCCGCCGATGCATCCGGAAAGGTTGATGTCATGAGTAGGAAACCTGCGGCGAAGAACGGAAGAACCGGCTGGCGTTTCTGCGCCGTCCTTCTTTGCGCTGTCCTTACCGTGCCGCTCGTTCCTTCCGAAAGCTTCGCGCAGGAGCAACGGCGCACCCTGTTTGAAATGCTCTTCGGCAGACCGGTGGGCCGCGATAGCGGATCCGGGCGCGAATACCAACCCCGCAACCGTCGCGACTTTCCGTCTGCTCCGCGTGAAAGATCGGTCACCCGCCCGCAACCTGCCAGAAAAGCGCCCTCGGTGGTGCAGATGCGGACCGCAAAGCCGGAACCGGCCGCCAAGCTTGAAAATGCGCGGCGCGTTCTGGTTATCGGCGATTTTCTTGCCGGCGGCATGGGGGAAGAACTGGTCAATGCCTTCGCCAGTTCGCCTGCAATCGCCGTCGATGTGCGTGCCAATGGTTCTTCCGGCCTCGTCCGTACCGATTACTACGACTGGTTCACCAACCTGCCGCAATTCATCAGCGAGACCAAACCAGCCACCATCGTCATCATGATGGGATCGAACGATCGCCAGCAGATGCAGATCGGCGATATCAGGGAAAAATTCGGTACGGAGGTCTGGTTCAAGGAATATGAGCGGCGGATCGACGAGCTTCTGGGCCTTGCCGGACGCCCAAAGGTGCCGCTCTTGTGGGTTGGCCTGCCCGCCTTCCAGTCGCCGTCGCTTTCGGCCGATCTCGTCGGTTTCAACCGGCTTTATCGCAGCCATGTCGAAAAATATGGCGGCGAATTCGTGGACGTCTGGGACGGTTTCGTCGATGAGGCGGGAAAATTCGTCATCACCGGCTACGACATGAACGGCCAGCAGGCGCGCCTGCGCGAGGCTGATGGCATCGGCATGACCCAGGCCGGCAAACGTAAGCTTGCATTTTACGTCGAAAAATTCGTGCGCCGGCACCTCGATAGCGCCGGGCCGGACCTCGTGAAACTGGACGGCAGCAATCTGCCGGCGCTCACCTCCCTGCCCGCGCTCGGCATCGATGCCGGGCAGGTACGCACCCAGCCTATCAGTCTCACCGACCCCAATCTCGATGGCGGCGACAAGCTGCTGGGCGATGCTCCTTTGACCGCCGGAACGACACGCGTATCCGTGGTGGAATCGCCACGCGAGAGGTTGACCAAGCGGGGCGAAATGGCCGATGCACCGGCAGGCCGCATCGATGACTATCGTGTGGCGCCCGATACCACACAGGCAAAACAATAGACGCTTTCGCAGCTGCCTGACCGCCCCGCAGCGGGCGTAATGTTTAGGCAATCCGCGCATGACAGGATAGGTACAGCTTTGCAGGAATGCGGGGTTGGCCATCCACCATCCCCGGTCCCCTTTTTGCATGGCGACATCCATTTGACGGCGACGCCTCGCTTGTTTGTAGCGTCAGCGACGCCGTCGTTTTTTGCCTTTTACCGCACCCCTTTCCGGAAGGTACGCCGGACAATACCGAGATGAATTCATGCGCCTGCTGCTTGTTGAAGACGAACGCGAAATGGCAGCAGCCCTGTCCGCCGCGCTCCACCGGTTCGATATTATCGTGGATACGGTCGGCACGCTCGATCTTGCCCGTCACGCCATCATGGACGGCGTCCACGACCTTGTCGTGCTCGACCGGCAATTGCCCGATGGTGACGGCATCCAGCTTATCGAAGACTTGCGGCTCCTGCCCGTCACCCCGCCCGTCATCGTGCTCACCGCGCAGGGCGCGCTTGTGGATCGGGTGAATGGCCTGAACCTCGGTGCGGACGATTATCTGGCCAAGCCATTTGCCGTCGAGGAACTGCTTGCACGCATTCGCGCCCTGATGCGCCGGCCGGCGGGCACCGTGACGATGACGGCAAAACTGGGCAGGCTGGAATTTTGCTTCGAAACCCGCGAAGTGCGTATCAAGGGCGAATTTCTTCCGCTGACCAGACGCGAACTGCTGATCCTCGAGGCCCTGTTGCGGCGACAGGGCAGAACGGTGCTGCGCTCATTGCTGGAGGAAGCCGTTTATAATTTCGACGATGAGATCCAGTCCAATGCACTCGATTCCCATATCTCCCGCCTGCGCCGCAAATTGGCGGCCGCGGATGCGGGCCTCGAGGTCCACGGCATTCGCGGCGTCGGTTACCTGCTGAGGGCAACCTCGTGAAGCTGGCCAGAAGAAAATCGCTCAAGCGCCGGCTCACCATTCAACTGCTGCTGTTCCAGATCGGCAGCCTGTTCTTTGTCACCGCCGCGATTGTCACCTATATGTCGAGCGGCGGCGCAGGCAGCGCGCTGCTCAGCCCGGAGGCGGCCCAGATAACCGCCAACGCGATCATACGGAATGAGGACAATCGGCTGGTTCTCCAAGAAACGCCCGAATTCATCAACCTGCGCAGCAATACCTCCGATTTCTGGTTCGTCGCGGTCAGCGAAAAAGGTGAGATCGTGCAGGGCGGGCAGGTGCCCGAGGCATTCAGTAACATGGATCAGCAGCTGAGCGACATCAGGGTCTCCGACGTGCGCGACGCGGCGCTGTCCTATTCCTACCTCGCCGTGGTGCGCATCGCCATCGTTCGCCGCGCTTCGGGGCCGGCGGGAGAATTCGTCATGATCGGCAAAGGCGGGCCGTTCAGCATGACCTTCCCCGTTTTGTTGTTCTCGAACATATTGATCATGCCTGTCCTCATTCTCATGTCCATCGTGACGGTCGTGACCATCCCCTGGATCATCCGCAGGGAATTCCGCGCCCTTTCCACCATTGCCCGCGCGGCGGAAACCATCGATATCGACAGGCGCGGATACCGATTGCCGGATGGC
The DNA here is from genome assembly GCF_053522725.1 of Agrobacterium sp. 16-172Ci. Taxonomy (NCBI): domain Bacteria; kingdom Pseudomonadati; phylum Pseudomonadota; class Alphaproteobacteria; order Hyphomicrobiales; family Rhizobiaceae; genus Agrobacterium; species Agrobacterium sp. 16-172Ci. The sequence continues at coordinate 69,461 of NZ_JBNWBW010000004.1, read as the reverse complement.
GATATTCCACGGGAGGTGCAGCCGCTCGTGCATGCCGTCAACGGCGCGTTGAAGCGGCTGGACGATGGCTACGAACGGCACAAGCGCTTCATTCTCGATGCCGCCCATGAATTGCGAACCCCCGTCGCCATTCTCCAGACCCGCGTTGAAACCTTGCTGGACGGCCCGGCCCGCAGCAGAATATTGGCGGATGCCAGCCGTATCGCCGTGCTGGCCGAACAATTGCTAGATTTGCAGCGCCTTGGCGGGCAGAAAGCACCGCTGGTTCCGCTTGATATCGTCGGCCTGTGCAGGTCCGTCGTCGCCGATATGGCGCCGCTTGCGATCTCACAGGGATATAATCTGTCCTTCGAGCCGGAAGAGGAACCGATCCTCGCCCTTGCCGATGATGCCTCGCTGCAGCGCGCTTTAATGAACATCGTGCAGAACGCCATTGAACATGGCGGCAATCGCGGAACCATCACCATAAGGGTGGCCTCAAACCGGGTGATCGAGATAGCCGATGAAGGAAATGGCATTCCCGAGGAGGACCGGGAACTGGTTTTCGATGCCTTCCACCGCCTGCGACCAAAAGATCGCGGCACCGGGCTTGGGCTCAATCTCGTGCAGGAGATCGTCCGTTATCACGGCGGCGGGATCACCATCAGCGATTCCTCCACCGGCGGCGCCTGTTTCCGCATTGCGCTTCCCTATTGCTGAGGACGCCGCAGTCAAACAAAAAGGCCTGTCGCGTCCGCAACAGGCCTTTCCGCTTCTTATCGGTTCCGCCTGCTTAGCGCGGCAGAACGGTTGCGCCCATCAGCGCCTCATCGATCGCCCGCGCCGCCTGGCGGCCTTCGCGGATCGCCCAGACCACCAGTGATTGGCCACGGCGCACGTCGCCCGCCGCCCACAGCTTGTCGACCGAGGTCTTGTAGTCCGTTTCGTTGGCGATCACATTGGTGGAGCCGCGACGGTCGGTGTTGAGCGTCAGCTTGCCTTCCATTTCCTTCAGCACGCTGTCCGTGAAGGGACCGGAAAAGCCGATGGCGATGAAGGCGAGATCGGCCTTGATGATGAATTCCGTGCCGGCAATCGGCTTGCGGCGGTCATCCACCTGACAGCACTTCACGCCGGTCAACACGCCGTCTTCGCCGACGAATTCGAGCGTCGCCACCTGGAACTCGCGGATGGCGCCTTCGGCCTGCGAGGACGAGGTGCGCATCTTGGTCGCCCAGAAGGGCCAGACCGCCAGCTTGTCTTCCTTTTCCGGCGGCATCGGGCGGATGTCGAGCTGCGTGACCTTCACCGCACCCTGACGGAAAGCCGTGCCAACGCAGTCGGATGCGGTATCGCCGCCGCCGACAACGACGACATGCTTGCCGCCGGCAAGAATCGGATCGGCCGGCCAGCCGACGCTGTCGATATTTTCGCGACCGACGCGGCGGTTCTGCTGCACGAGATAGGGCATGGCATCATAAACGCCATGCAGATCGGCGCCGCCGATACCGGCCGGGCGCGGGGTTTCCGAACCGCCGCAATAAAGCACGGCATCGTGGTCGGCCAGAAGCGCCTCAACCGTTACATCGACGCCGACATTGACGCCGCAATGGAAGGTGACGCCTTCACCCTTGATCTGCTCGACACGGCGGTCGATGAAGTTCTTCTCCATCTTGAAGTCCGGGATGCCGTAACGCAACAGGCCGCCGGGCTTGGATTCGCGCTCATAGACATGGACCTCGTGGCCGGCGCGGCCGAGCTGCTGCGCAGCCGCCATGCCCGAAGGACCGGAACCGATGATGGCCACCTTCTTGCCGGTGTGGATCGTCGCCGGCTTCGGCACGATGAAGCCCAACTCATAGGCCTTGTCGGCAATCGCCTGTTCCACCGTCTTGATGGCGACCGGCGCATCCTCGAGATTCAGCGTGCAAGCCTCCTCACAAGGCGCGGGACAGACGCGACCGGTAAATTCCGGGAAGTTGTTGGTGGAGTGGAGGTTGCGGATCGCCTCTTCCCAGTTGTTGTTATAGACCAGATCGTTCCAGTCGGGGATCTGGTTATGCACGGGACAGCCGGTCGGGCCGTGACAATAGGGAATGCCGCAATCCATGCAGCGCGCCGCCTGCTTCTGCACCTCGGCATCCGACATCGGAATGGTGAATTCGCGGAAATGGCGAATACGATCCGATGCGGGCTGATACTTGCCCACCTGCCGGTCGATCTCCAGAAAACCTGTAACCTTGCCCACGTTTATGTCCTCACATCAAAGCGGAGCGCCTGTCGGGCCCCAGTACCAGTAAGCGAAACCAAAAGCCGCCCCCAGCACGATGAACTCAAATCCGGTCTCGCCGCTCGTCCAGATGATCGCCGTGGGAACGGCGACCGCGATCATCAGCGAGACCAGTTGGTGTAGTATCCTCACGCGGCGGATTACTCCGCCGCCACGCCCATGCGCATGCGCTCCATTTCCTCAAGCGCACGGCGGTATTCGACCGGCATGACCTTGCGGAATTTCGGACGGAACTCGCTCCAGCGGTCGAGTATATCCTTGGCGCGCGACGAGTTCGTGTAATGGAAGTGGTTGGAGATCAGCTGGTAGAGGCGCTCCTCGTCGTGGCGCGTCATGTCCTCGGAAACGTCCACGCGTCCCTTGTGCATGAGGTCGCCGCCGTGATGGTGCAGCTTCTCCAGCATGTCGTCCTCTTCCGGAACCGGCTCCAGCTCGACCATGGCCATGTTGCAGCGGGTGGCGAAATCGCCCTTCTCGTCGAGAACATAGGCCACGCCGCCGGACATGCCGGCCGCGAAGTTACGGCCCGTTTCACCGAGAACGACGACGATGCCGCCGGTCATATATTCGCAACCGTGGTCGCCGACACCTTCGACAACCGCGACCGCGCCGGAGTTACGCACCGCGAAACGCTCGCCAGCCACGCCACGGAAATAACACTCGCCGGTGATCGCACCGTAAAGAACGGTATTACCGACGATGATCGAGTTTTCCGCGACGATACGGGTGTTTTCCGGCGGACGCACGATGATGCGGCCACCCGAAAGGCCCTTGCCGACATAGTCGTTGCCGTCACCCACCAGATCGAAGGTGATGCCACGGGCGAGGAAAGCGCCGAATGACTGGCCCGCCGTACCCTTGAGGGTGACGTGGATCGTGTCGTCTTTCAGACCCTTGTGACCCCAGCGCTTGGCAAGCGCACCCGACAGCATGGCGCCGGCGGAACGGTCGACGTTCTTGATCGGCACTTCGAAGACCACGGGCTCGCGGTTTTCGAGCGACGGCAGGGACTTCTCGATCAGCTTGCGGTCGAGAATGTCATCGATCGGATGCTTCTGGCGCTCGGTCCAGAAGGTTGCTTCCTTCGGAGCCTCGACCTTGTGGAAGATGCGGCTGAAATCCAGCCCCTTGGCCTTCCAATGCGCCAGCATCTCATCCTTCTCCAGCAGCTCGGAAGCGCCGATGATCTCGTCCAGCCTGGTAACGCCAAGCGAAGCGAGGATTTCGCGCACTTCTTCGGCCACGAAGAAGAAGTAGTTGATGACGTGTTCCGGCGTGCCCTTGAAGCGCTTGCGCAGAACCGGGTCCTGCGTGGCAACGCCGACAGGGCAGGTGTTGAGATGGCACTTGCGCATCATGATGCAACCGGCCGCAATCAGCGGCGCGGTGGCAAAGCCGAATTCATCCGCACCGAGCAGCGCGCCGATGATGACGTCGCGGCCGGTCTTCAGACCGCCATCCACCTGCAGGGCAACGCGCGAGCGAAGACCGTTCAGCACCAGCGTCTGCTGGGTTTCGGCAAGACCGATTTCCCATGGGGAACCGGCGTGCTTCAGCGAGGTGAGCGGCGAAGCGCCCGTGCCGCCATCGAAACCGGCGACGGTGATATGGTCGGCGCGCGCCTTGGCGACACCGGCCGCAACCGTGCCGACGCCCACTTCAGACACCAGCTTCACCGAAACATCGGCTTCCGGGTTGACGTTCTTCAGGTCGTAGATCAGCTGCGCCAGATCTTCGATGGAGTAGATATCGTGATGCGGCGGCGGCGAAATGAGGCCGACGCCCGGCGTCGAATGACGCGTCTTGGCAACGGTTGCATCCACCTTATGGCCGGGCAGCTGGCCGCCTTCGCCGGGCTTGGCACCCTGCGCCACCTTGATCTGCAGCATATCGGCATTGACAAGATATTCGGTCGTCACACCGAAGCGTCCGGAAGCGATCTGCTTGATGGCGGAGCGTTCCGGGTTCGGCTTACCGTTCAACAGCGGCATGTAACGGTCGGATTCTTCACCGCCCTCACCCGTGTTGGACTTGCCGCCGATACGGTTCATGGCGATCGCGAGCGTGGTATGCGCCTCGCGGCTGATCGAGCCGAAGGACATGGCGCCGGTCGAGAACCGCTTGACGATATCGGCTGCCGGCTCGACCTCATCGATGGAAACCGGCTTGCGGCCGAGCGCTTCCGCCGACTTGACCTTGAACAGGCCGCGAATGGTGTTCATGCGCAGCGCCGTCTCGTTTACCATGCCGGCGAATTCGCGGTAGCGATCCTGGCTGTTGCCGCGCACGGCGTGCTGCAGCGAGGCGACGGCATCCGGCGTCCAGGCGTGGCTTTCGCCGCGCATGCGATAGGCGTATTCGCCGCCGATATCGAGCGTGTTGGCAAGGATCGGGTCCTTGCCGAAGGCAGCCGTGTGGCGCGTTACGGTTTCTTCGGCAATCTCCGTCAGGCCGACGCCCTCGATGGAGGTGGCGGTGCCGAAGAAATACTTCTCGACGAATTCCGAGGAAAGGCCGATGGCGTCGAAAATCTGCGCGCCGCAATAGGACTGGTAGGTGGAAATGCCCATCTTGGACATGACCTTGAGGATGCCCTTACCCACCGCCTTGATGTAGCGATAAACGACTTCATCGTCGGAGACTTCCTTCGGGAAGGCGCCGTGCTTGTGCATGTCGAGCAGCGTGTCGAAGGCGAGATAGGGGTTGATCGCCTCGGCACCATAACCGGCCAACAGACAGAAATGGTGGATTTCGCGCGGTTCACCGGTTTCCACAACGAGGCCGACCGAGGTGCGCAGACCCTTGCGGATCAGGTGATGGTGCACGGCGGCCGTCGCCAGAAGGGCGGGGATCGCGATGCGGTCCGGTCCGAGCTGGCGGTCGGAAAGAACGATGATGTTGTAACCGCCGCGAACGGCCGATTCCGCACGCTCGCACAGGCGGTCGAGCATTTCAGGCATGCCTTCGGCACCGCGCTCCACATCATAGGTGAAGTCGAGCGTCTTGGTGTCGAAACGGTCTTCCGTGTGGCCGATGGAGCGGATTTTTTCCAGATCGCCATTCGTCAGGATCGGCTGGCGCACTTCCAGACGCTTGGCACGAGCCGCACCTTCATGGTCAAGAATGTTCGGGCGCGGACCGATGAAGGACACGAGGCTCATGACAAGCTCTTCGCGGATCGGATCGATCGGCGGGTTGGTCACCTGCGCGAAGTTCTGCTTGAAATAGGTGTAGAGCAGCTTCGACTTTTCCGACATGGCCGAAATCGGCGTATCGGTGCCCATCGAGCCGATGGCTTCCTGACCGGTCGTCGCCATCGGCGACATCAGGAGCTTGGTATCTTCGCTGGTGTAGCCGAAGGCCTGCTGACGGTCGAGCAGCGACACGTCGCGGCGCAGCGCGCGCGGTTCAACCGGCTTCAGCTCTTCGAGGATGAGCTGCGTGCGGTCGAGCCAGGTGCGATAGGGGTGCTTGGCGGCAAGCTCGTGCTTGACTTCCTCGTCGGAAACGATGGAGCCCTTTTCCATGTCGATCAGCAGCATCTTGCCGGGCTGCAAGCGCCACTTCTTGACGATGCGCTCTTCCGGCACCGGCAGCGTGCCTGCTTCCGACGCCATGATGATACGGTCGTCATCGGTGACAAGGTAACGCGCGGGGCGCAGGCCGTTGCGGTCGAGCGTTGCGCCGATCTGCTTGCCATCGGTGAAGGCGACGGCGGCCGGGCCGTCCCACGGCTCCATCAGCGCTGCGTGATATTCGTAGAACGCCTTGCGTTCGGCCGACATGGACTGGTTGCCGGCCCAGGCCTCCGGGATCAGCATCATCACGGCATGGGCCATGGAGTAGCCGCCGCGCACGAGGAATTCGAGCGCGTTGTCGAAGCAGGCGGTATCCGACTGGCCCTCATAGGAGATCGGCCAGAGCTTGGAGATATCGTCGCCGAACAGCACGGAGGAAACCGACGCCTGACGCGCCGCCATCCAGTTGACGTTGCCGCGCAGCGTGTTGATTTCGCCGTTATGGGCAACCATGCGGTAGGGGTGCGCCAGCTTCCAGGACGGGAAGGTGTTGGTGGAAAAACGCTGATGCACGAGGGCGACGGCGGATTCGAAGCGCGGATCGGCCAGATCCTTGTAATAGGCGCCCACCTGATAGGCGAGGAACATGCCCTTGTAGACGATGGTCGAAGACGACAGCGAAACGGGATAGAAATCCTGCGTTTCCTTGCCGCCGCCTTCGTCATAGATGCGGTTGGACAGTACCTTGCGGATCAGGAACAGCTTGCGCTCGAAATCGGCATTGCTCGCGGCATCGCGGCCGGCGCCGATGAAGACCTGCACGTGGTGCGGTTCGGTCGCTGCGATATCCGGCGCCTTGGAGAGCGAGGAATTGTCGACCGGCACATCGCGGAAGCCGAGGAACTGCTGCCCCTCTTCGCCGATGACGTCGACGATGACCTTCTTGTAGTGCTCGATGCGGGAAGGATCGCGCGGCATAAAGATGTGGCCGACGGCATATTCGCCGGCCTTCGGCAGCGTAACGCCCTGCGCGGCCATTTCCTCGCGGAAGAAGCGGTCGGGAATCTGCACGAGAATGCCCGCACCATCGCCCATCAGCGGATCTGCGCCGACGGCGCCGCGATGCGTCAGGTTCTCAAGGATGAACAGGCCGTCCTTGACGATCTGGTGCGACTTGGCGCCCTTCATATGGGCAACGAAGCCGACGCCGCAGGCATCATGTTCATTGGCCGGATCGTAAAGACCCTGCCTTTCCGGCAAACCGCCCGCGAAACGCGCTTTCGCAGAAACGGGTGCGGCCGCAGCCGCGGTGGGACAGTCTGTGGTCAGGGTGGCGGCGGCGATTTCCGCCTGCGGCTTGTTCGTCATTTTTGTCCCTCCTGCAAAATTACTTGCATGGTTTCATGCGAAGATCCGGCTCGACCACGAATTTTCGCTTCCCGCAAAATCCGCATTCAATCCGGCTCGACCAAATTTAGGACAGCAAAGCTGTCTCAATTCACGAGGATTTTGGCAGAAACAGGCGAATTTAGCAAGGGTGCGAATCCAATTAGTGAAAGCCCCTTTTTGCAGCGAAGTTTCGATACTGACCTATTGCGCGAAACTTTCTTATCGCAACACCCGCGGAGCCATTGCTTTCATTGCCGGATTTGCCAATCGCAATCTTAGGCAATAGAACTTTGCCGTTCATCGCGCCACGCATTCCCAAACCAGAACCCCAGCCATCGGAAAGCCTTCAGAGATGTTTTTTGCTTCAGACAATTGGGCCGGCGCCCACCCTGCCGTCAACGAACGGCTTTCGCGGGAATCCACGCGCTTTGCCGCCGCCTACGGCACCAGCGAACTCGATCTCTCCATCGAAAAGCGCTTCAACGAGATTTTCGAGCGCGAGGTCGCGGTGTTTTTCGTCGCCACCGGCACGGCGGCCAATTCGCTTTCGCTGGCCAGCATCGCCCGCGCCGGCGGCCTGACCTTCTGTCACTCCGAAGCGCATGTGATCGAGGACGAATGCGGCGCGCCGGATTTCTTTTCCGGCATGCGCATGGTCGCCGTCGAGGGACCGAACGGCAAGATGCTGCCGGAGAACCTCATCGAGCGCATTGCGCGTTATCCGCAGGATGCCGTGCATCACGGCCGCGCCGCAGCCATCACCATGACGCAGGCGACCGAGGCCGGCACGGTCTACACGCTCGATGAAATCGACGCCATCGCCAAAATCGCCAAGGATAACGGCCTGCCGCTGCATATGGATGGCGCGCGCTTTGCCAATGCGCTTTCCGCGCTCGGCACCACGCCGGCCGAAATGACTTGGAAACGCGGCGTTGACGTCCTGTCTTTCGGCGGCACGAAAAATGGCTGCTGGTGTGCGGAAGCCATCGTGTTTTTCGATCCTTCGCTCGCCCGGGATTTCTCCTTCCTGCGCAAGCGCACCGCTCAACTTTTCTCGAAATCGCGTTTCATCGCCGCGCAATTCGAAGCCTATTTGCAGGACGACCTGTGGCTCGGTCTCGCAAGCCATGCCAATGCCATGGCCAACCGGCTGCGCGCCGGCTTCGGCTCGCTGAACAGCGCCCGCCTCGCTTGGCCGACCCAGGCCAATGAAGTTTTCGCCATTCTGCCGAAGGCTGCCGCAGAAGCCGCCACGGCAAAGGGTGCGAAGTTCTATGACTGGCTGGAGCCGCGCGACATGCCGGAAAAGGTCGGCAAGGACGAAGTGCTGATCCGTATGGTCACCAGCTTTGCGACGACCGAGGCCGATGTCGACGAATTCCTGTCGATCTGCGCTGCCGTTTAAACTATCGGAGGGCGTCGCCTTGCGGCGCCCTCATACCTCCTGCAGCCGGTAACCGACCCCGGTTTCCGTCAGAATATAGCGCGGCTGATCCGGGATTTTTTCGATCTTCTGGCGAAGCTGGCGCACATAGACCCGCAAATATTGCACATCGGTCAGTTCGTCCCATACATGCTCCAGCAGAAAACGGTGCGTCAGCACCTTGCCGGCATGCTGCACCAGAACCCTGAGAATGTCATACTCCTTGGGCGAGAGCTTCACTTCCCGATCCTCCACCTTGACGATGCGCCGGACCAGATCGACGGAGAGATCGCCGGTCTGGAACACCGGCCTCTCCCCCTGGCTTTGCAGACGATGGCGCAGGGCGACGCGGATGCGGGCGACGAGTTCGTTCATGCCGAAAGGCTTGGTGATATAGTCATCCGCCCCCAGTTCCAGCGCCCTGACGATACCCGCCTCATCCGTGCGGCTGGAGAGAATGATGACCGGCAGCGCCAGCCCTTCGCCGCGCCATTTCGCCAGAAGATCATGACCCGACATATCCGGCAGGCCGAGATCGAGAACGACGAGATCGGGCTTGTCCTCACTGACCAGCTGCATGGCGACCTTCGCATTCATCGCCTCGCTCACCGCATATTCTTGGGTCGACAGCCCTACGCGCAAAAGCTTGCGGATCGGCGGTTCGTCGTCGACGATCAGAATACGAACGGCGGAATTGGTCATTCTCGATCTCCCTCAGCGGCATAGCTGCTTGTCGCCGGCAATCGCGCCTTAATCATGGTCTATCATCGGCGCATCGGCGGGAACCGGCAGACTGACGGTAAACTGTGCACCGGTGCGGCCCGACCTGTTTTCCGCGCGGATCGAACCGCCCATAGCCTCGATAAACCCTTTGCAGATCGATAGACCCAGGCCCGTTCCCGCCTGCACATGATCCGTCTTGCGCACCCGGTAAAAACTGTCAAACACCCTCTCCGTATCGTCGGGCGGAATACCCGGCCCCGCATCCGCCACCGAGAGAAAGATATTTTTGCCCTGCCGCCAGCCGCGAATCTCGATAGCGGTATGTTCGGGAGCGTATTTGGCGGCATTGTCGATGAGATTGAACAGAACCTGTTCGAAAAGCACGGGGTCGACCTTCAGCATCGGCAGGTCGGAGGGAATATCCAGAACGATCTCATGCCTGACGACGATTTTCGCTGCGCGCGAAAGTGCGGTTCCGACCATATCGCCCACGAAATGCAGACCGTAATTCGGCTCCATCGCTCCCGACCCGATCCGCGTCATATCAAGAAGATTGGAGATGAAGCGGTTCAGCCGCTCGGATTCCTCGATGATCGTCGAAAGCAGTTCGGCGCGGGCATCCGGCGGGATGTCCTCGGCGAAATCCTTCAACGTTCCCGCCGAGCCCAGAATGGCCGCAAGCGGCGTCTTGAGATCATGGGAAATGGATGTCAGCAGCGCGGTGCGCAGCCGGTCGGTTTCCGCCGCAAGCCTTGCCCGGTCGACATCCGAGACGAGCTGGATTCGCTCGATGGCAAGTGCTGCCTGATCGGCCAGGGCATCGAACAGTCGCTGCTGTTCGGGCGTCAGAAGCGGGCCGAGCCGGTCATCGTCCAGCCCCACCACGCCGACGGCGCCGCTGCCGGTGCGCAGGGGCAGATAAAGCCGTTTGGCGCCGGGAAGGGTATCCGCGCCCCTGCCCGCCGCCTTGTTATGTTCCCAGGCCCATTGCGCGGCGGCAATATCGGCATCCACCAGCGTATCGTCCGGCGGATATCCCGCCTTGACCGTGATCGTATTATTTTCAGGTAAAAGCAGAACGATCCGCACCTTCAGCATCGAGGCCATCTGGAAAGCGGCCGCCCACAGCACATCGTCCAGCGTTCCCGTCACCGAAAGCTTCTTCGAGAACAGATATAAATCTTCCGTCGTTCGCGCCCTTGCCCGCGCGGCGGCAGCCTGCCGTTGCACGGCTGCGGTAAGATTGGAGGCGACAAGCGCCACACCGAGATAAAACAGCAGCGCCACGACACTTTCCGGATCGCGAACGGTCAGGGTGTAACGCGGCTCAAGGAAGAAAAAATTGAATGCAAAAGCGCCGAGCAGGGAAGCATAAAGCGCTGGCCCCAGCCCGCCGCGCACGGCGGCGGCCAGAACCGCCATCAGGAACACCAGCGCCAGATTTCGAACATCGAGCGTCTGGTCGAGCACGATGCCGGCCACGATCGCCAAACCGACGAACAGGGTGCTGCTAAGATAAGGCCGTATGGAACGATGCGATTGCGCCGAGGCTGGCTTTGCGGCCTGGCCCAGCTTCTGTTCTTTTTTGTCGCCGGAAATAACGTGAACGCTGATATCGCCCGCATGGTCGATCAGATCATGCGTCAGCGAGCGCTGAAAAATCCGCTGCCACCAGGATTTTCGCGGGCGGCCGATGATGATGTGGGTGAAATTATTGGCGTTGGCGTAGGAGATGATCTCCCGCGTCAGATCGAGCGCCGGCAGGGTCACGGTCTCGCCGCCAAGCTGCTGGGCAAGCCGCATCGTGCCGGCCAGCCGGTCCTTCTCCGCCTCCGACAATTGCTGCGAACGCGGCGTATCGAGATGCAGCGCCGTCCAGGGCGCACGCAGACGATCCGCCTGCCGGCGGGCATAACGCACCAGCCCCGGACCGTTGCCGCCATGATCGAGACAGACCAGAACCCTGTCTCCAGCCGCCCATGGGCCGGAAATGGCATGGGACTGCATGTGGTTGAGCAATTGCTCATCCACCCGTTGCGCGGTGCGCCGCAGCGCAAGCTCTCGCAACGCCGTCAGATTGCCGCGCGAGAAATAATTCTCGATGGCGCGCCGGGCGGTGCGGGGCAGGTAAACCTTGCCATCCTGCAGCCGCTTGATCAGATCGTCTGGCGTAATATCGATGATTTCGACATCGTCGGCCCGGTCGATAATGCTGTCGGGCACCGTTTCGCGAACGCGGATGCGGGTGATCTGCGCAACGACGTCGTTCAGGCTTTCGACATGCTGGATGTTCAGTGTCGTATAGACGTCGATGCCCTGCGCCAGAATTTCCTGAACGTCCATGTAGCGCTTGGGGTGGCGGCTGCCGGCGGCATTGGTGTGCGCCAGTTCATCGACCAGAACCAGAGCGGGACGGCGGGCGAGAATGGCATCGAGATCCATCTCTTCCAGCACCTGACCGCGATAATCGATACGCCGGCGCGCGATGATCTCGAAACCCTGCACCAGCGTTTCGGTTTCCCGGCGGCCATGGGTTTCCACGACGCCGATGACGGCATCCACCCCATCCGCCAGCTTCGCACGGCCGGACATCAGCATTTCATAGGTCTTGCCGACGCCGGGCGCTGCTCCCAAAAAAATCTTCAGCCGGCCACGCGCCTCGCGCCGGGCGTTTTCCAGCAGCGCATCGGGCGACGGTCGGCTCGGCATATCGCGATTGTCGTCAGGCATTTAACCCACCAGTGGTCGAGGCTATGGCTTGCGAACAAGCCATAGCCATTTCAGTTCATGAACCGGCTGCGTCAAGAGCCATGTTGAGCGCCAGCACATTCACGACCGGCTCTCCCATAAATCCGAGTTCCGGTCCTTCGACATGGCGCTCCACGATGGCACGCAGGGATGCCTCATCCACGCCCCTTGCTTTGGCGACTCGGGGAACCTGAAAATAAGCAGCCTCCGGCGAAACATGCGGATCAAGGCCGCTGCCCGAGGCCGTCACCAGATCGACCGGAACCTCGGCCGTCGGATTTTCGGCTTTTGCGGCCTCGTAATCCTGTTTCACCCGGTCGATAAGCTTGGCGCTCGTCGGACCGAGATTGGAGCCGGACGACGAAGCGGCATTGTAACCGTCACCGGCAGCCGATGGCCTGCCGTGGAAATATTTCTCACTGGCAAAGGACTGCCCGATCAATTGCGAACCTGCAACAGCACCATTCTTTTCGATGAGGCTGCCATTGGCCTGAAAAGGGAAGATCGCCTGCGCGAGACCCGTCATGCCCAGAGGATAGGCAAGGCCGGTGATGGCGGTGGTGGCGAGGATGAGCACCAGTGCGGGACGAAGCTGTTTGAACATTGTCTTTACTCCTCAGGCGAGACCGAGCGCCGTGACGGCGAGGTCGATGACCTTGATGCCGATGAAGGGAACGATGATGCCGCCGAGGCCATAGATGACCAGATTGCGCGACAGCAGCGCACCCGCGCCGATCGGCCGATATTTGACGCCCTTCAGCGAGAGCGGGATGAGCGCGATGATGATGAGCGCGTTGAAGATGATGGCCGACAGGATTGCGCTCTGCGGTGTCGAAAGCCCCATCACGTTCAGAACGCCAAGCTGCGGATAGAGCGCCAGGAACATTGCCGGGATAATGGCAAAATATTTGGCGATATCATTGGCGATGGAGAACGTCGTCAGCGCGCCGCGCGTCATCAGCAATTGCTTGCCGATTTCCACGATCTCGATGAGCTTGGTCGGATCGCTGTCGAGATCGACCATATTGCCCGCCTCGCGTGCCGCAACCGTGCCGGTATTCATGGCAACGCCGACATCGGCCTGCGCCAGCGCCGGCGCGTCGTTGGTGCCATCGCCGCACATGGCGACAAGCTTGCCCTTGCCCTGTTCCTCGCGGATAAGCTCCAGCTTGTTTTCCGGTGTCGCCTGGGCAAGGAAATCATCGACGCCGGCTTCCGCTGCGATGGCGGCGGCCGTCATGGGATTGTCGCCGGTGATCATCACCGTGCGGATGCCCATGCGGCGAAGCTCTGCGAAACGCTCGCGAATGCCGCCCTTGACGATGTCCTTCAGCTGCACGACGCCGAGCAGCTTGCCATCGCGCACGACGGCGAGCGGCGTGCCGCCGGTCTTGGCGATCTCTTCCGCAATTGTCCGGATGCCGCGTGCGGCGTCCGTTTCGGTTTTGACGGCAAGCGCCACATTGCCCTGTTGCGGAGCGCCACCGTTAACGTAGGCTAGAACGGCGTCGACAGCACCCTTGCGAATGGAGGAACCTTCGAAATCGACACCGCTCATGCGGGTCTGGGCGGTGAATGGTACGAAATTCGCGTGCAGTTTCTGCATGTCGCGGGCGCGGATGCCGTATTTTTCCTTGGCGAGAACCACGATGGAACGGCCTTCCGGCGTTTCGTCGGCCAGGGAGGCAAGCTGCGCCGCATCGGCCAGTTCCTGCTCGGAAACGCCGGCAACGGGACGAAACTCGGTCGCCTGCCGGTTGCCGAGGGTGATGGTGCCGGTCTTGTCGAGCAGCAGCGTATCGACATCGCCGGCGGCCTCGACGGCGCGGCCGGACATGGCCAGCACGTTGAAACGCACCAGCCTGTCCATGCCGGCAATGCCGATGGCGGACAGAAGCGCGCCGATGGTAGTCGGGATGAGCGTCACGAACAGCGCCACCAGCACGATGATCGGGATCGAACCGCCGGCATAGGCCGCGAAGCTCGGAATGGTCGCCGTAGCCAGCACAAAGATCAGCGTCATGCCCGCAAGCAGAATGTTGAGCGCGATCTCGTTCGGCGTCTTCTGGCGTTCAGCGCCTTCGACCAGCGAAATCATCCGGTCGAGGAAGGTGGAACCGGCGGCGGCGGTGATGCGAACCCTGATCCAGTCCGACAGCACCTGCGTGCCGCCCGTGACGGCCGAGCGATCACCGCCGGATTCGCGGATGACGGGGGCGGATTCACCGGTGATTGCCGCTTCGTTGACGGAGGCGACACCTTCGATGACTTCGCCGTCGGAGGGGATGATATCGCCCGCCTCGACGAGAACGACATCGTTCACCTTCAGGCTGGTACCCGCCACCATCTTGTACTGGCTGCGGTCATCGCCGGTGAGCAGTTTCGCCTGGGTTTCGGTGCGGGTCCGGCGCAGTGAATCCGCCTGCGCCTTGCCGCGCCCTTCGGCGACGGCTTCCGCGAAATTGGCGAACAATACGGTGAACCAGAGCCAGAGATTGATCTGGAAGGAGAAACCAAGATTGGTGCCGCCCATGATGAGGTCGCGGATGAACAGCACCGTTGTCAGCACTGACACCGTCGCGACCACGAACATGACCGGGTTGCGCGCCAGCGTGCGTGGGTTGAGCTTTTTGAATGCGGCGGCAATGGCCGGCACGAGAATGCGAGAATCGAGGATGCTCGCTTGTTTGGACTGGCTCATGAAGAGGCTCCAGCGTTTGAAACGGGGCGACCGATAAAGGTCGATCAGCCCGTGATAACTTCGAGAGCGACAACGGCGGCGACGAGAGCGGCCATCATCGCGAGAATGACATTGGAAGCGCACCAGCCGCCGGGCGTGGCGCTGCCTTTGACGGGAGCGCCTTTGCGGGCGGAGACGATGCGGTTACTTCGGGATTTGTCGTTCATGGCGTCACCTCAGAAGAGCTGGCCTGCCGCCATCACCAGATGTTCGGCAACGGGGCCGAGCGCCAGTGCAGGCAGGAAGGTAAGGCCGCCGACAATCAGGATCGTGCCGACCAGCAGGCCGACGAAAAGCGGGCCATCCGTCGGGAAGGTGCCAGCCGAGGCCGGAACGGTCTTCTTGGTGACCAGCGAACCGGCAATGGCGAGTGCCGGAATGATCACCAGAAAACGGCCCATCAGCATGCCAAAGCCAAGCGTGATGTTGTACCAGGTGGTGTTGCCTGTGAGGCCGCCGAAGGCGGAGCCGTTATTGGCGGCCGCCGAGGTATAGGCATAGAGGATTTCGGAGAAGCCATGCGGCCCCGCGGTGCCGATCGATGCGACCGCCGAGGGCAGCACGGTGGCCGTTGCCGTGAAGACGAGCATGGCGAGCGGGAGGCAGAGAATGGCCAGAACCGCCATCTTCATTTCCTTGGCCTCGATCTTCTTGCCGAGATATTCCGGTGTGCGCCCGACCATCAGCCCCGCCACGAAGATGGCGATGACGATGAAGAGCAGAATGCCGTAAAAACCCGCGCCGACACCGCCGACGATCACCTCGCCCAACTGCATGTTGATCAGCGGGATAAGACCGCCTAGCGCCGTGAAGCTGCCATGCATGGCGTTGACCGCGCCGCAGGAGGCGGCGGTGGTGATGACCGCAAAGAGCGACGAGAGCGCCACGCCGAAACGGACCTCCTTGCCCTCCATATTGCCGCCGGCAAGACCGAAGCTGTGCATCAGCGGGTTTCCGGCCGCTTCCGCCCAATAGGTGACGGCGACGCCGGCGATGAACAGCACGCCCATGGCGGCGAGGATCGCCCAACCCTGGCGCTGGTTACCGACCATGCGGCCGAAGACGTTGGTAAAGGCGGCGCCAATGGCGAAGATCGACACCATCTGGATCATGTTGGAAATGGCATCCGGGTTCTCGAAGGGATGCGCCGAATTGGCGTTGAAGAAACCGCCGCCATTGGTGCCCAGCATCTTGATCGCCAGCTGTGACGCGACGGGGCCGACGGCAATCGTCTGCTGCGCGCCTTCCAGCGTCTGCGCATTCACATAGGCGCCGAGCGTCTGCGGCACGCCGAGCCAGACGTAAACGAGGGTCAGCACGATGCAGAGGGGTAAAAGCACGTAGAGGGTCGAGCGAACCATATCCACCCAGAAATTGCCGATCGCCTTGCCGGAAGCGCGGGAAAATGCGCGGATCAGGCCGATGGCGATGGCCATGCCTGTTGCGGCGGAGACGAAGTTCTGCACGGTGAGACCCGCCATCTGGGTCAGATAGGACAGGGTGCTTTCGCCGCCATAATTCTGCCAGTTGGTGTTGGTGACGAAGCTGACCGCCGTATTGAAGGACAATTCCGGTCCCACGGCCGCCATTGCCTGCGGATTATAGGGCAGCACCGCCTGAAAGCGCATCAGGGCATAAAGCAGGGCAAAACCAAGCAGGTTGAAGAGAAGCATGGAGAACGCATAGGTCGTCCAGTGCTGCTCCTCACGTTCGCTTGTCCCGGCAAGGGCATAAAGGCCGCGCTCGACGGGTGCGAGAACCGGCGACAGCAGGGTGCGCTCGCCATTAAAGACACGCGCCATATAGAAGCCGAGCGGCTTCACCAGCGCAAAAATGATCCCGCAAAAAAGCAGAATCTGAAACCATCCAGTGAGGGTCATGGTATTGAACTTTCAATAAAGCATCGGACCGAAAAGTGTCATGCGGTTTTCGGAAAATCCGATGCTCGGACAGAAAGAGAGAGCGGCGGATCCGATTCCATTTTTCTCTCCGCCGCGCGAACCGCCGCTTCCCGATCAGAAACGTTCGGGGCGAATGAGAGCATAGGTGAGATAGGCGGCGATAAAGACCGTGACGGCGCCGCTCAAGATATAGTCGAATGTCATCGCAGCCTCCGTCTAAAGCCGGTCGCAGGCGCGCGTATAGGCAAAGCAGAGGGCGAAAAACACCGTGGCTGCGCCGATCAGAACAACATCCATCATCGATGGGACTCCTTTTTATTCGAGGAGCCGGACAGGAAGAAAAGCGCCGTCATGTGGGACGTCGCTTTTCACTCTTTCTGGCTGAGAAGGGAACACCATCCCTTCACGCACAGAAGAATGCACCCGAACCGCATAAAGGTTCGAGACGGCCACAGAGGCAATAAAATAGGAATCTTATAGGAATTTCGATGCCCGCCGGTCGCGGGCATCGCTGCCGCTACTTAGAGTTTTGACGCATTTCCGGACGGAAAACCGGGGTCCACTTTTTCTGGAAATGCTCTAAGAGAGCGGGCTATCACCGAAAGCGGAAACGATGGTTTCCGCCGGGCTTTTACCGGCCAGCAGCGCTGCCAGCAAAATGCGGGCCTGGCCCGGGCGAAGCGTGGATGAATGCACGGCGCCCGCCGCGACAAGATCATGCCCGCCGCCGCCGCCGCCATAAGTCGCCACCAGCCGCCCTTCCGGCACGCGGCTGGAAACGATGACGGGAACGCCGCGTTCGGCGCAGCGCTTCACAGCCTCGGCGATACGTGGATTGGCGTTGCCGGAACCGAGTGCGGCAAGAACGATGCCTTTCGCGCCCGCCTGCAGACTTGCATCGATATGGGTCGCGTCACAGCCGGGATGAATGGCGACGATATCGACGCGCTGATCGGTTACCGGGGCGGAAAGCCGCAGCATTGCGGCAGCAGCCAGCGGCCGGGCGGAGCGGAAGGCATCCGCCTCATCCGCGCTCAGCTTATAAAGCCCCCAGGCCGGCAGACAGCGGCCGCCGAAGGAGAGGAGCACGCCTTTTGCGGCATTCGCCTGATCGAGCGCTGTTTCTATGGCCCGCGCCAGATTGGCCGGTCCGTCCGCGTCCTTATTGTCTGCCGTAAACTGCGCGCCGGTGAAGACCACCGGCTTTGTGATGGCCCGCTGCAAATGCACGAGCAGCGAGGATTCTTCCATGGCGTCGGTGCCATGCAGAACCACGATGCCGGCAACGCCGGGATCATCGAGCTCGGCGCCCACAGCATCGCTGATGCGCTGCATGTCTGCCAGTGTCAGGCTGGAGGAATCCTTCGCCATCAGGTCGACCGGCTTCAGCCGGGCGTTGATCTGCGGAACCAGCGCCAGCAGATCCTCACCCGAAAGGCTGGGCGTGCTTACGCCATCGGCACCACGCCGGCTGGCGATGGTGCCGCCGGTGGCGATGACCGCCACCAGAGGCGTTGCGTCCTGCCCGCTCACTGCGATGCTCCCGCACGCTCGTCCGCAAGGCGGTAGATGCGGTCACGCAAGAGATACCAGCCGATGACGAGCGCCGGGATGATGACCAGCAGCGAGGCGATGGTCCAGGAGCCGACGGGATAATCGAAGGCCATCAGCACCAGCACGCCGAACAGGAAGATGAGCGTGAGAATGCCGGTGTACGGCGCGCCGAACATGCGGAAATCCGGACGCACGAGTTCACCACGCTTGGAAAGCTGCCAGAGCTTCAACTGGCAGAGCACGATGACGGCCCATGCGCAGATGATGCCGAGCGCTGAGAGGTTGAGCGCGATCTCGAAGGCCGAAGCGGGAACGACGGCGTTCAGCGCCACACCGAGAACGGTGACGACGGCGGTCACCGCGATGCCGCCATAGGGCACGCCGTTCTTGTTCATCTTCGC
Source organism: Agrobacterium sp. 16-172Ci (assembly GCF_053522725.1). Taxonomy (NCBI): domain Bacteria; kingdom Pseudomonadati; phylum Pseudomonadota; class Alphaproteobacteria; order Hyphomicrobiales; family Rhizobiaceae; genus Agrobacterium; species Agrobacterium sp. 16-172Ci. The sequence goes on along the minus strand of NZ_JBNWBW010000004.1, from coordinate 50,795 downwards.
AAGTGCTGCCGGCGCCGAGCCGGAAACCGCCATCGAGTGCAGGATGCGGCCGGTGGAATAAAGCCCGGCATTGAGCGAGGACAGCACGGCGGTCAGAACGACGAGGTTCATGATCACGTCAGCGCCCTGCACGCCGATGGAACCGAAGAAGGTGACGAAGGGGCTCTCGCCGGCCTTGTAAGCGGTATAGGGCAGAAGCAGCGCGAACAGCAGCACCGAACCGACATAAAAGACCACGAGACGCAGGACCACGGCGCGGATGGCGCGGGGCATGACCTTGCGCGGGTCTTCCGTCTCGCCTGCCGCCGTGCCGATCAGTTCGATGGAGGCGTAAGCGAAGACGACACCCTGTATGATGACGAAGGCTGGCAAAATACCGTTCGGGAAGAAACCGCCATTATCGGTGATGATGCTGAAGCCGGTGACATGGCCTTCGATGGGGGTGCCGAAGATGACGAAATAAATGCCGACCACGAGGAAGATCGCAAGCGCCAGCACCTTGATGAGGCTGAACCAGAATTCAAGCTCACCGAAGACCTTCACCGACAGCATGTTCATGGCCAGCACGACCAGAAGCGCCGTCATCGCGAAGACCCACTGGTCGATACCCGCAAGCCACGGAACATATTGCTTGAAGAAATTCATGTAGAGGGCAACGGCGGTCACATCCGCCACAGAAGTCATGGCCCAGTTCAGCCAATACATCCAGCCGGCCGCGAAGGCCATCTTCTCGCCGTAGAACTCACGGGCATAGGACACGAAGGAACCGGAGCTCGGACGGTGCATGATCAGTTCGCCGAGCGCGCGCAGCACCAGAAAAGCGAAGAAGCCGCAAAGCGCATAAACAAACACCAGCGCCGGGCCTGCCTGTGCCAGACGCCCGCCCGCACCGAGGAAAAGCCCGGTGCCGATGGCGCCGCCAATGGCGATCATCTGAATCTGACGCGGCTTGAGGGCCTTGTGGTAACCGAGATCTTCTTCGACGAAGACCTCACGATCGGCAGACGCCGTTTTCCCAGAATGCATGGATATTTATCCTCCCGATAAAGTGCTTGCAGTCGGCGATAAGCCGGAAATGAAAATGAAACTGGCACAGTCCGCGCTGGAATATGGCCAGCATGCATGCTCATGCGCGCTGTAAAGCTGCATGACAGATTTTCGCCCCTCATAATGGCAGATAATGCCGTTCGTCAAGCGTATTCGATATGATTGACCTTCTCCTCCACCCCAATTAAGGTCAAAAATCTGTAAGACAGCTTTACAGATATAGCAACGCTTAAAAGCCAGTGGAGGAAAAAGTGAGCGTGACGCGCAAGGAGCATGATTTGCTCGGGACCAAGGAAATTCCGGCGGATGTCTATTGGGGCGTGCACACGGCACGCGCTGTGGAAAACTTCAAGATCACCGGGGTGACCATCGGCCACAACCCCTATCTCGTCCGGGGACTGGCCTATGTGAAGGAGGCGGCGGCACGCGCAAACCACGAGCTCGGCCTTCTCGACACGGAACGCATGGAAGCCATCGCCGAGGCCTGCCGCGAAATCCGCGCCGGCGCGCTGCATGAGCAGTTCGTGGTGGATGAAATTCAGGGCGGAGCCGGCACTTCCACCAACATGAACGCCAATGAGGTCATCGCCAACCGTGCGCTCGAACTGCTCGGACGCGAAAAAGGCGATTATGCCCGCCTTCACCCCAATGACCATGTCAATCTCAGCCAGTCGACCAACGACGCCTATCCGACCGCGATCAATGTCGGCCTGATCGAGGCGATCGACGATCTGGCGGCTTCCATGGGCGTGCTGAAGGATGCCTTCGACCGCAAGGCGCAGGAATTTGCCGGCTTCGTCAAGATCGGGCGAACGCAATTGCAGGACGCCGTGCCGATGACGCTCGGCCAGGAATTCCGCACCTTCGTGGTGATGCTGGGAGAAGATCAGGCGCGCCTCATCGAATCCGCAGCACTTCTGCACGAGATCAATCTCGGCGCCACCGCCATCGGTACCGGGCTGAATGCACCGCGTGGTTATGCCGAGCTTGCCTGCCAGCATCTGGCGGAACTGACCGGACGACCTCTGGTGACGGCGGCAGACCTCATCGAAGCCACCCAGGACCCCGGCGCCTTCGTGCATCTCTCCGGTGTGCTGAAACGCGTCGCCGTGAAGCTGTCGAAAACCTGCAACGACCTTCGCCTGCTCTCTTCCGGCCCGCGCGCCGGGATTGGCGAAATCACCCTGCCCTCCGTTCAGGCGGGTTCCAGCATCATGCCAGGCAAGATCAATCCGGTCATTCCGGAAGTGGTCAATCAGGTGGCCTATGCGGTGATCGGCAATGACATCACCATCACCATGGCCGCTGAAGCCGGGCAGTTGCAGTTGAACGCTTTCGAGCCAATCATCGTGCGCGCGCTTTCACAGAGCATCAGCCAGCTCAGCGCCGCCTGCCGCACGCTGGCGGAACGCTGCGTCGACGGCATCGTCGCCAATCCGGCGATCATGGCGCAGCGCGTGGAAGAATCCATCGGTCTCGCCACCGCGCTCAACCCGTTGATCGGTTATTATGCGGCGACCGAAGTGGCGAAGGAAGCACTTGCCAGCGGCCGCACCGTGCCGCAGGTGGTTCTGGAACGCGGTTATCTCACCGATGCGCAATTGCAGCAGGCGCTGAGCCCGCGGCACCTTGCCAACTTGCCCGCCGTCACGGCTGGCGAAGCCGATCTTCGCCAATAATCGTGGTCACCACCTGCTTCACCTGCCCAAGGTGAAGCTCCATCGCCTCCCGCGCCTCAGGCGCTGAACCCCGCCGGATCGCCTCGACGATCCGGCGGTGCTCGAAATTCGAGGCAACGCGTCGGCCGGCCATCAGGTTGACCATCTCTGACTGTTGGGACAGCGCCTCACGGGCATCGGCCACCACCTTGGCAAACAGCCTGTTGGCCGAAGCTTCCGCAATGGCGCAATGGAATTGCCCATCCAGCAGCACCCAGGGATGCGGCCTTTCTTCGGCTTCCATCCGATCACAGAGGTCAAGCAGGACTTCCAGCTGGGCATTCGTTCGCCTCAACGCCGCCCAACCGGCCGCAGGAACTTCGATGAAGGGGCGGGCCTCAATCAGATCGCGGGCGGAATAGGCGCCGTAATTCAATTCGGAAGGCGGGGTCGGCGTCATCACATAGGTGCCGCTTCCGGTGCGGGTCTGTGTCAGCCCCAGGGTCTGGAGCGACCGCAAAGCCTCGCGAATGATCGGCCGGCTGACGCCATATCGGGCGGCCAGATGGGCTTCGGAAGGCAGCCGGGTGCCGACCGCAAGCTGCCCCGAGGTGATGGCGGAACGGATATCATCGAACACAGCTTCTGCGGCATTCTTGCGATTGATCGGCTGCGCATCCGACAGCCAATCCGACAACCCGCCCATCTTCAAACCCTCCGCACTCTCAATATGTTCGCAATATCAACGCAAAACCAGACAACCGCCCAAACGTAAAGGACGGCCGCCGCTCTCGCGGCCAAGCCGACCTTCCTAACATTATCCTGCCCGCCGGAACAACGACGGCGGATATTTTTGTTGGAGCGAGGGTGCAGTATCGCCGCACCCTCGCTCCGCGTCAGATATTACGCCTTTATTTCCGCTGCCTCCGGCTTGTCATCCTCACGCGGGATGCGGAACCACGCGACATAGAGCGCCGGCAGGAAGAGCAGGGTAAGCGCCGTACCCACCACAATGCCGCCCATCATCGCATAGGCCATCGGCCCCCAGAAGATTTCCCGGGAGATGGGGATGAGGGCAAGTGTGGCCGCCGCCGCCGTCAGCATGATCGGCCGCATGCGGTGCTCGGTCGCCTCGATGACGGCACGCCATGCCGAGACCCCTTCGCTTCTCAGATGCTCGATCTGCACGACGAGGATGACCGAGTTGCGGATCAGGATACCGATCAGCGCTAGCACGCCGAGAATGGCGACGAAACCCATCGGTGCATTGGAGAAGAGCAGCGCCACCACAACGCCGATCAGGGCTGTCGGCGCCACGGCAAAGACCAGGAACAGCCGGCTGAAGCTCTGCAACTGGATCATCAGGATGGTCGCCATTGCAAACAGCATCATGGGCACGACAGCGACGATCGGCGCTTGCGAATCCGCGCTGGATTCCACCGAGCCGCCCGTCTCCAGCGTATAGCCGACGGGAAGCGTTTTCTGGAACGCCTCGATGTTCGGCTTCAGCTGCTCCACAATCGTTGCTGGCTGCGTTGGACCGATAATGGCAGCCTTGACGGTGACAGTGGGGATCCGGTCGCGACGCCAGATGGTCGGCTGCTCCAGCTCATAACGGAAATTGGCGATTGCCGAGAGCGGCACGGCCTTGCCGTTGGTTGCCGGCAATTGCAGGTTCTGCAAGGTCTCGATGGAGCCGCGCTCCGAAAGCTGCGCCCGCGCCACCACGTTAACGAGGTAGATATCGTCCCTCACTTGCGTGACGGTGGAGCCTTCGACAATGCTGTTCATGGCATTAGCGATGTCTTCCGACGAGACGCCGAGTTGCCGGGCCTTGTCCTGCAGAACATCCACTTTCACCACGCGCGTCGGCTCGTTCCAGTCCATGACCATGTTGGAAAGCAGCCGGTGTTCGCCGACGATGCCCGACAATTGCTGCCCGAGCTCGCGCACCTTCTGGATATCCGGACCGCTGAGGCGATATTGTACCGGCTTTCCGACCGGAGGACCGATATCGAGCAGTTTCACGAAGGCGTCGGTGCCGATAAAAGTCTTGTTCAGATAGTCCTGCAACTCGGCGCGCACCTTGTCACGCACATCCAGCCCCTTGGTGACGATGACCGTCTGGCCGAAGGTGACATCCGGCGTCTGCACGTCGAAGGACAGGATGAAACGCGGCGCGCCTTCGCCAACATAGGTTGTCCAATGGTCGATGTCCGGATTCTTGGAGAGCATTTCCTGCTCGAACTGCGCCATCTGCCGGTTGGTCTCGGCAATCGAACTGTTCTGCGGCAGGTTCCAGTCAACGATCAGCTCCACGCGGTCGGATGACGGGAAGAACTGCTGCTGCACAAGGCCCATGCCGCCGACGGAAAGGCCGAACAGCGCGATGGTAAGGATGATCGTCACCCAGCGCCAGCGCAGCGCCCGGCCGAGAAGCCACGAAAAGGCGGAGGCAAAACGGCCCTTTTTCTCATGATGCGATTTCATCGTCTTCGGCAGGATCGTCACGCCGAGCAACGGCGTGAACAGGACCGCGACGATCCATGACACGATCAGCGAAACGGCGATCACCACAAAAAGCGTGAAGGTGAATTCACCCGCCGCGCTGTTGTTGAGACCGACCGGAATGAAGCCGGCAACCGTGACCAGCGTACCGGTCAGCATCGGGAAAGCGGTCGAGGTGTAAACATAGGTCGCCGCTTTCCTGAGATCGTCTCCCACTTCAAGCCGCGCGACCATCATCTCAACGGCGATCATCGCATCGTCGACGAGAAGCCCGAGCGCGATGATGAGGGCGCCCAGAGAGATACGCTGCAGAGAAATGCCGGTATATTCCATGTAGACGAAGGTGATCGCCAGCACGAGCGGAATGGAAACCGCAACCACCATGCCGGCCCTGAGGCCAAGGCTGATGAAGCTGATGACGAGAACGATGGCGATGGCCTCGAACAGCGCCGAGGTGAAGCCCGAGACTGCCTCATCGACCACGGCCGGCTGATCGGACACGCGATGCACATCGACACCAACAGGCAGATCCGCAACCACCCGCTTCATCTGCGCATCCAGCGCCTCGCCGAAGTGCAGCAGGTTCGCGCCGGTTTTCATGCCGATCGCAAGGCCGATGGCCGGCTGGCCGTTAAAGCGGAACAGCGAGGACGGCGGATCGACATAACCGCGCCGGATCGTCGCCACTTCCGTCAGAGGGAAGAACCGGTTGTTGACCCGCAGATTGATGGACCGCAGGCTGTCTTCCGAGGTGAACTGGCCGCTGACGCGCAGCGCCACGCGCTCAGGCCCGGCATTGACGAAGCCGGATTGCGTGACGGCGTTCTGGGCTTGCAGCGTCTTGATGATCGATTGCTGGTCGATGCCGAGCGCCGCGATCTGCCGCGTGGAGAACTCCAGATAGATCGTCTCGTCCTGTGCGCCGATGACATCGACCTTGCCGATATTGTCGACGGTCAGCACCTTCGCACGCGCATCCTCCACCAGATCGCGCAATTGCCGCTGGCTGAGACCGTCGCTGGTGAAGGCGTAGATATTGCCATAAACATCGCCGAAGCGGTCGTTGAAGAAGGGACCGACAACGCCCGAGGGGAAATCGCCCTTGATGTCGCCGATCATGTTGCGCACCCGCACCCAGGTCGGCTCCACGTTGCGCGCCTTGGTTTCCGGCACCAGCTCCACAAAGATCGTCGTGCGGCCGGCCACCGTCTGGCTGCGCAGATGATCGAGATTGTCGAGTTCCTCGAGTTTCTTCTCGATCCTGTCGGTCACCTGCCGCGCCACTTCTTCGGCGGAAGCGCCGGGCCATTGCGCGCTGATCACCATGGTCTTGATGGTGAAGTTCGGATCTTCCTCGCGACCGAGGTTGAGATAGGAGAAAACGCCGGCAAGAACGAAAACCAGCATGAAGTACCAGACGAGCGAACGGTGTTCGAGCGCCCAGTCGGAGAGATTGAATTTCTTCACTGACGGACCTCCTGATCGATCCTGATGGCCTGTCCATCCTTGAGCTTGTGAACGCCGGCGCTGGCAACACGTTCGCCGGGCTTGACGCCGCCGGTGATGCGCACGCTGCCGCCTTCGGCTGGCTCACCCTCTATCGTGACCGGGCGGAGCGTTACCGTTGCCGTATCGGCATTGACGATCCAGACACCCCATCCATTGTCGGTTTTCAGCAGGGCAGATGACGGAAGCATGATCTGCGGTTCGGATGCGGCAAGCACCGAGGCCGTGACGACGGAACCGAGCCGGAATGCCGGCGGCGCATCCTGCAGGCTGATCTTCGTGCGGCGCGTGCGCGTCGCCGTTTCGGCTTCCGGAGCAATCTCGCGCACCACACCGGTGGTGCGAATTTTCGGGTCGAGCTGAAGGGCGATCTCGAAGGCGGAGCCGATCTCCAGACGCTGCGCCGCAAATTGCGGAACATCGACCACCACATCGCGCACTTCCGGGCGGGCAATCGTCACGACCGTTTGCCCGGCCGAGACGACCTGACCGATTTCGCCCGAAGTTGCCGTCACCACACCGTCAAATTCCGCATGCAGCTGCGCATAACCCAGCTGCTCCTCGGCCTTGTCCAGATTGGCGCGGGCCTTGGCGACGGACGCATTGGCGGTGCGGGTGGCCTGCTCGGCCTCTTCCAGTGCCGCTTCCGTGCCGCTGCGGGCTTCCGCCAACACGCGCTGGCGCTGCTCGGTCGTCACTGCATTGGCCAGCTGCGCTTCCGCATTGGAGAGGTCGGATTGCGCGCTCTTCACCGCAAGCTCGAGCGCGAGCGGATCGATTGACGCAACCACGTCGCCCTTCTTCACCAGATCGGCCACATCGACATTGCGGGCGATAATGCGCCCGAGCACGCGAAAGCCGAGATCGGTCTGAATGCGCGATTCCACCGTGCCGGTCAGACGCAGGGCATCTGCCGGCTTCTGTTCCACGACGACGGAAAGCACCGGGCGCGGCGCCTCGGCGGCGGCTTCCTGCTTGTCCTCGCAGGAGGAAACCGCAATCGCCACAGCCACCAAAAACAAGCTTTTGTATATACTGGACATTATTGTGCCTGCCCCTTTTCATAGGCGACCTTTTCACCGGCGCGGAGAAATTTGGTGCCGACGGTGACGACGAGATCGCCGGGATTAAGCCCCTGCGTGATGACGAATTGACCCGTCTCGTAGTCAGCGACCTCAACACGCCGCATGGCGATTTCCGAAGATTGCGGATCGACTACCCAGACGGCGGGTAAGCCATCCTGCGACGTCATCGCCGACCACGGAAGCTCAATCGCATCGACCTGTTTGAAGCGGAAATGGCCGGATACGGGCGCACCGAGCGGCATGGTCATATCGCCGTTCAGGCCGACCTTGACCCTGATCGTTCCATTGTCCGGGTCGATCGTCGGAGAAATCTCCCGCACCGGCGCCACAACGCTGCGGGCGGGGTCCGACAGGAGGTTGACATTGACAAGATTGTCGATATCACGCTCGAGGAACAGGGATTCATAAACATCGAAAACCGCATCGCGCGGCCCGTCATGCGCCAGCGTGAAGACGAGCTGGGCGGCCTGCGCCACCTGGCCGACTTCGACATTGCGCGCGGTGATAACGCCATCCGCATCCGCCCTGAGTTCGGTATAGGACAGGGCATCGCGCGCCGTATCGAGCTGCGCCTGCGCCGATCTCACCGCCCCTTGCGTCGTGAGAAGGGTTTCCTGAGCCTTGTCTACCGCCGAACGCGAGGTCACCTGCGTCTTGAAAAGACTTTGCTGACGGTCGAACGTCAATTGCGCCTGCGTCTGCTGCGCTTCCGCTGATTGCAGGTTGGCCAGGGCGACATCGAGATCGGCCTTCTGCTCTTCGGGATCCATGCGGGCAAGCAATTGCCCGGTCTTCACCCGCGCGCCCACATCCACCAGCCGCTCGGTGATCTTGCCGCTGACCCGGAAGGACAGGTCCGTCTGGACCCGCGCCTTTACTTCGCCCGTGATGACGCTGCCGCGATCAACGGGCTTTTTTTCAGCCGCGACCACATCGACGGTGCGGAGGGGCTTTTCGGCGGGGGGCTCTTCATTGCTGCAGGACGACAGGGCGAAAATACCGCCAAGCGCCGCCGCGATAAGAATGGTTCTCATGGTGACCTCTTGATCTTCGCCTCATCCTATAATATTTGACTGACTGAATAGTCAATGAAATTCTTATGCCGCTGATCGGGGAGCTGTCCGGAGTATCGGCACGGGTTCCCGAATGATCATTCTCGTCGTCCGGCTCATACCTGCGGGCGCATTGGCAATGTTCCGGCATAGTGAAGCATGCGCGCGCCTTCACAAAAATCGTTCCGGTTTTTGCGCCGGTGCTATAGGCAAACCCATCTCTCATTTCCGCCAATCGCGACGGACAGAAGGGCACGCGTCGAAAATAAAGAAGGATCCGGGGCCATGGCGAAAACAAAACTGACACGTGCAGAACAGAAGATACAACGTCCGTTGCAAATTCTCGATGCCGCATTCGAGGAATTCACCAAAAGGGGATTTACCGCGACGCGGGTGGAAGACATCGCGGAACGGGTGGGGGTGACGAAAGGGACGGTCTACGTCTATTTCGAAACCAAGGAGGCGCTCTTCGAAGCGATGGTCAAGCACGCCTCCCTGCCATTCCAGGAGGCGTTCAATGCCTATACGCATACATCCGACGACCCGGTCGAGGAGCTTCGCCTGCTGCTGGAATTCCTGTTCGATTCCCTCGTCGACAACAAGAAGATGCGGGAACTGTTCCGCCTGATCCTTGCGGAAGGCGCAAAATTTCCCGATCTCATCGACCAGCACCATGACACGTTGATGGCACCGGTCTTTACGCGCATCGATACGGTCCTCGAGGAGGGCGTGGCGAAAAAAAGGTTCAGGGCCAATCCTCCCGAACTCGCCAAAGTGGTGATGTCACCCATGGTCGGAACATTGGTGTTTCGGCTGATTTTCAACGACCGGCGCATTCTGGACAGACAGGCTGTCCTGAAAATTCATCTCGATCTGATCATGCGTGGGCTGCTGGCATAGGCATTATTTTTCGCGGCCCGGCCTCAGCCGACGCCACCGATGCAGACATATTTGAGCTCGGTATATTCCTCGATGCCGTGACGTGACCCTTCCCGGCCGAGACCAGACATCTTGACACCACCGAAAGGCGCCTCGGCGGTGGAAATAGCCCCCGTATTGACGCCGACCATGCCATATTCCAACGCCTCCGCAACCCGGAAGACCCGCGACAGATCGCGCGCATAAAAATAGGATGCGAGGCCGAAATCGGTATTGTTCGCCTGCGCAATCACATCCGCCTCGTCCTCGAAGCGGAAGAGCGGCGCAAGCGGCCCGAAGGTTTCCTCACGCGCCACCTGCATGCCGGCATCGACATTGCGCAGGATCGTCGGCTCGAAGAAATTGCCGCCCAACGCGTGTCTTCTGCCGCCCGTGGCGATCTCGGCGCCTTTCGAAAGCGCATCGGCAATATGGGCCTCCACTTTGGCAACGGCGTTTGCGTCGATGAGAGGCCCAAGAATGCTTGCCTCCTCCAACCCGTTACCGACCTTCAATTGCGCGACGGCCCCTGCGAATTTTTCAGCGAAAGCATCATAGACGCCGCTCTGCACATAAAAACGGTTGGCGCAAACGCAGGTCTGACCATTGTTGCGGAATTTGGCGAGGATCGCGCCCTCGACAGCGGCATCGAGATCGGCGTCATCGAAGACGATGAAGGGTGCATTGCCGCCGAGTTCCAGCCCCAGTTTCTTGATCGTCGGCGCACATTGCCGGTAAAGATGTTCGCCCGTACGCGTCGAGCCGGTAAAGGTCAGAAGGCGGATATCCGGGCTTGCCGTCATCTCCCCGCCTATCTCTGCGGCTGGCCCCGTCAAAATGCTGAAAAGCGCAAGCGGCAGGCCGGCGCGCTCTGCAAGGATGGCAAGGGCAATGGCAGAAAACGGTGTTTGCGGCGCCGGTTTCAGCACCACTGCACAGCCGGCGGCCAGCGCCGGGCCGACCTTGCGAGTGATCATGGCATTGGGGAAATTCCATGGCGTGATGGCCGCAACGACGCCCACGGGCTGGCGAAGAACCAGAATGCGTTTATCCGGCTGGTGGCCGGGCACTGTCTCGCCATGGATTCGCCGCGCCTCCTCGGCAAACCATTCGATGAAGCTTGCGCCATAGGCGATCTCACCTTTGGCTTCCGCGAGCGGCTTACCCTGTTCCAGCGTCAGCATCATGCCGAGATCGTCACGGTTTTCCATGACGAGCCGGAACCATTCCTTCAGGATATTCGCACGCTCGCCGGCGGTGCGGCGGGCCCATTCCTTCTGGGCGATCACGGCGGAAGCGATTGCTTCTCTCGTTTCCTTCGCACCGAGTTCTGGAACCCGCCCAACGATCTCACCGGTCGCGGGATTGAGGATTGCCGCCGTTTCACGGCCATCGCAACCAACCCAGCGGCCAGCCACCGGCACTTTCTCGCCGAAGAGTGTGGGATCATTCAGATTCATGGCCCATCCCTCAACAGAAGACCTGCGCCGAGGCCGGATCGAAGGCGAGATGCACGAGGTCGCCACGGCTGAGGCCAGAAATCGCCTCATGGCCGAAAGGCAGGCGAACCGCAAGCGGCTCACCCGAGCCGGTATGGGCCACCACATGGACATTGTTGCCGAGGAAAGTGATGTCGCTGACCGTGGCCTGGAAACCGGCAGCGGCGACCGGCCGGTTACGGCTGAGCTGCAGCCGCTCCGGGCGCAGCATCAGCGCCGCTTTCTTTCCCGGCGCGGCTTCGCCATGCACCGGAATGTGATCGAAAACGATATCCCGACCGAGCGACACCGTCGCCCTGCCGCCCGAAGCGGCGAGGAGATCGCAGGCGATGAAGTCGCTGTCGCCGATGAATTCAGCCACGAAACGGGTCGCCGGGTGGGCGTAAAGCTCCGGTCCCGTGCCGATCTGGTCGATTACCCCCTTGGAAAACACGGCGATCCGATCGGAAAGACGCAAGGCCTCTTCCTGATCATGGGTAACGTAGAGGATCGTCACTTCCGTCTGCTGGTGAATACGGCGGATTTCGAACTGGATTTCTTCGCGCAGCTTCTTGTCGAGCGCCGACAACGGCTCATCCATCAAGAGCACCGGTGGGTCATAGGCAAGCGCCCTCGCCAACGCCACACGTTGCTGCTGGCCGCCCGACATTTGCCCCGGTTTTCTGTCTTCGAAACCTTCGAGACGGACAAGCCGCAGCATTTCCTTCACCTTCGCATCGATTTCCGCCTTGCTCTTACGGCGGACCTTCAGCGGAAAGGCGATGTTCTCGCCAACCGACAGATGCGGAAACAGGGTGTAGCGCTGGAAGACCATGCCGATATTGCGCTTGTGCGACGGCGTCGACAGCAGGCTTTCGCCGTTCAGCAGAATATCGCCCGATGTCGGCTGCTCGAAACCGGCAAGGATATAAAGCGTCGTGCTCTTGCCCGAACCGGACGGCCCGAGAAATGTCATGAACTCGCCCGGCTGCACGTCGAGATTGACGTCCTGAACGGCGACGACCGGTCCGTATTGCTTGCGGATGCCGCGAATCTGCAGGAGCGGTTTGGTCATGTTTTCAGTCCTTTTCGCACAGCCGCGACAAGCAGCATGAGAATGATGGTCACCGCGATGAGAAGCGTGGAGGCGGCCGCGATCACCGGCGTCAAATCCTGACGCAGCGTTGCCCAAATCTTCACCGGCAGCGTCTGCAATGTCGGGCTTGCCATGAAGATCGCCAGCACCACCTCATCCCACGAGGTTAGGAAGGAGAAGATCGCCGCCGAAAACAGGCCGTGGCTGATGGCGGGAAGCGTGATGCGGATTTTCGCCTGCAACGGGCTTGCGCCGCACAGCACCGCCGCATCCTCAATCGATTTGTCGAAACCCTCGAGCGCGCCGGTCAACGCCAGAATGGAAAAAGGCAGCGCCACGACGAGATGGGCAATAACGAAACCGGCGGTCGTGCCGGCAAGGCCAAGTTTCAGGAAAAAGGCGTAAAGCGCCACCGCCAGCACCACGACGGGCAGGATCATCGGCGTCATGAACAGCGCGCGAAGCGTGTTACGCCCAATGAAACGGCCGCGCACCAGCCCGAAGGAAGCGACAAGACCGATCAGCACGGACAGCACCGTGACCATGAGGGCGATGCGCAGGCTCGTCCAGGCGGCCTCCAGCCATCGCGGATCGGCGAAGAAATCCGCATACCATTTCAATGTCCAGCCGGGCGGCGGAAAGATCAGCCATTGCGACGAGCCGAAAGACAGCGCTGCGATGAAAACGATGGGCAGGATGAGAAATGCCGTCGTCAGCACCGTGATCAGGAGGAGCAGCCATTTCCAGAGGCCGAGGCTGTTATAGTTCAAAAGCATGTCAGCGCCCCCCTGCCCCGGCCGCGCCGAAAAATTTGAGCTGGATGGCGTAAAGCGTCAGCGTCGCCACCAACAGCACCAGTGCGGCCGCCCCGCCCATGCCCCAGTTGACGAGCGACTGGACGAATTGCGCGATGAGTTCGGCCAGCATCATGTTCGCCGTGCCGCCGAGGAGCGCCGGGGTGACGAAATACCCAAGCGACATGACGAAGACCATCAGCGCGCCGGAAATCATGCCGGGCGCTGCCAGCGGAATGAGGATGCGGGTCAGCGCCTGAAAGCGTGTCGCCCCGCACAAGGCCGCCGCCTGAAGAATGGCCGGATCGATCTTGCGGATAACGCCATAGAGCGGAATGATGATGAAGGGCAGCATGATATAGGTCATGCCTATCGTAACCCCGGTGAGGTTGTTGACCAGCGCCAGAGGCTGATCGATGATGCCCAGCCCCATCAGCGTCTTGTTCACCACGCCTGTGCGCTGCAACAGCACCATCCACGCATAGGTGCGCGCCAGAAGATTGGTCCACATCGACAGGAGCAATATGGCAAAGACGATGGAAGCGAGCCGCGCCGGCATGATGGCGAGCGCCCAGGCCACGGGAAAGCCGATCGCCAGCGACACGACCGTTACCAGCGCCGACACCGCGAAGGTATTGAAGAAGATCTTCAGATAGGTGGAGCTGCCAAGCAGGGCGGCATAGTTGCCGAATCCGAGGACGGGTTCGGTGACGCTGCGCGACAGCAGGATCAGAACCGGAACGACGAAGAACAGGACAAGCAGGACAAGCGCCGGCAGGGTAGCCGTAAAGTTGCCGGGCCGGAAAGGCATCCGCACCTTCGCTTTCGGGCTGACTGTTTCATCGGTAAGCGAGACCATGCCAAACCTCCCGGACGTGGAAAATCGCGCGGGCGCCTGTCGCGGCCCGCGCCGTATCTTACTTCGCCTGCCAGGCGTACCAGCGCTCGCCGATCTCGTCGCGATGCTGCGCCCAGTAGTTCATATCGGCATTGACCTGGCTTGCCGTCTGCTGGTCCGGCAGGGTCTTGGCGGTTTCCGGATCCATCAGCTTGGCGGATTCGATATTGACCGGCGCATAACCCGTCGCGGTCGCCATATCCGCCTGCGCCTGCGCAGAGGTGGCGAGCGCGATGAACTTCATCGCCGCATCCCTGTTTTTCGTTCCCTTGGGAACGACGAGGGAATCCGCCGCGGTGATGTTCTGCTCCCAGGAGGTTTCCACCTTCACGCCGCTTTTTTCAAGCGCCGTCATGCGGCCGTTCCAGACGCTGCCGAAGGGCGCTTCCGCAGATGCAATCAATTGCTGCGACTGCGCACCGCCGGACCACCAGATGATATCGGATTTGATCGTATCGAGCTTCTTGAAAGCGCGGTCGAGATCGAGCGGATAAAGCTTGTCGGCGGCCACACCATCGGCCAGAAGGGCGGCTTCGATCACGCCCGGAGCAGACCATTTGTAGAAGGTTCGTTTTCCCGGAAATTTCGCGGTGTCGAACAGATCCGCCCAGCTCTTCGGGCAGGCGGCCACGGCATCGACATTGCAGCCGATGACGAAGGAATAATAAAAGCTGCCGACGGAGTAGTCCGTCACGAAGCGCGGATCGAGCTTGGTCTTGTCGATGACGGCAAAATCGAGCTTCTCCAACAGGCCTTTCGGGCCGGCCTGCGCGGCATAATCGCCCTCGACATCGACCACATCCCAGGTCACGCCGTTCGCCTCGACCATGGCTTTCAATTTGCCGTAGTCTGTCGGACCGTCCTGCACCACGTTAATGCCGGTCGACACCATGAATTTTTCAGCCCAGGCCGCCTTCTGGGCGTCCTGCGTGGTTCCTCCCCAGCTGGAGAAAACCAGATCATTCGCCTCAGCAGATGCACCAAGGGCAAAAAGAGCGGCGCATGTCGTCAATACCAGTTTCAATTTCATGTTCCCTTACTCCGTTTTAGAGCTTCTTGTTGGTATGCACGTCGCGACCGGCGCATTTCACCCGAGCGGTGAAAACCGCGCCGGTTTCATGATCTTGTTTTCGGCGACTTCGATGAGGTCGCGGATTTTCGGAAGGAAGGACAACCAGCGGGGATCGGCCATCAGCCGTGCGCGCCGTTCCTCGCGGTCATCCAGGCTCGAAAAGGCCCAGATATGGACGATCTCATTGATCGGGCCGATCTCGGAAAAGAAGTAACCCACCAGTTCGCCGAGATGGCTCTTCTGGATTTCGATGCCCTCGTCCTCGACCACCTTCAGGTAGGCGGGGATGGCGCCGTTCTTCAGCCGGTAGGTGCGGATTTCGTAAAACATGGGCTCACCGCATCACGAAGGGATCGGGGATCGGGTCATCGGAGGTGCGCAACCATATGGTCTTGGTGCGCGTGTAATCGAGCGCCGCCGCAAGCCCGCCTTCGCGACCGTCGCCCGACAGGCCGAATCCGCCGAAAGGCGCAATCGGCGAGACCGCCCGATAGGTATTCACCCAGACGATGCCGGCACGGATCGCCTTCATCAGACGATGGGCGCGCGTCAGGTTCTGTGTGAAGACACCGGAGGCAAGCCCATAGACCGTGTCATTGGCCAGCGCGATGGCTTCCGCTTCGGTTTCAAAGGAAACGACCGAGAGGACGGGGCCAAAGAACTCTTTCTCCATCGATGGGGAACGAATGCCGTCGCAATCGAGAATGGTTGGCCGATAGAAATAGCCGTCGCCGTCTACAGGCGCACCGCCTGTGACAACCTTGGCGCCCGCGTCCACGGAGGCGGAAACCAGAGAAACAATGTGCTTCCTCTGGCGCTCCGTCGCCAGCGGGCCTACTTCCGTCGCCATATCCAGCGGCGAGCCGATGCGGATCGCCTCAGCTTTCGCCTTCAGAATATCGAGGAACCGATCCTTGACGCTTCTTTCGATGATCAGCCGCGAGCCGGCGACGCAGCTCTGGCCGGTCGCGGCGAAAATTCCCGCCACCTGCGCATTGGCGGCACTTTCGAGATCGGCATCGGCAAAAACGAGGATCGGCGATTTGCCGCCGAGTTCCAGCGAGGTGGAAGCGAGATTTTCCGCCGAATTACGCACGATATGACGCGCCGTGTCCGGACCGCCGGTAAAGGCGATATGAGCCACCTTCGGATGGGTGGTGAGCGCCGTACCGCAGGATGCGCCGAAGCCGGAGACGATATTGACGACGCCGGCGGGAAAACCGGCCTCATGCACCAGCCGGGCGAATTCCAGAAGAGGTGCAGGCCCATCTTCCGAGGCCTTGACGACAATGGTGCACCCGGCGGCGAGTGCGGGACCGATCTTGACGGCGGCGAGAAACAGCTGGCTGTTCCACGGCACGATGGCCGCCACGACGCCCACGGGTTCGCGCCGCAGCCAGACATCCATATCCGGCTTGTCGATCGGCAGATAGGCGCCCTCGATCTTGTCGGCCAGACCCGCATAATAACGATAATAATCCGCGACATAGGCAATCTGCGCGGAGGTTTCCCGAATGATCTTGCCGGTATCGCGGGTTTCGAGTTCGGCAAGCGTCTTCGCATTCTCAGTGACCAGATCGGCGAGCCGGTAGAGCAGCTTGCCACGCTGTGTCGCCGTCAGTTTCGACCAGCCTGCATCTTCGTAAAGCGCCCGATGCGCGGCCTCGACCGCACGGCCGACATCCGCCTCGCGGCTTTCCGGCATTTCGGCCCATGCAGTGCCGCTTGCGGGATCGAGACTTGCGAAACGCCCCTCACCATCTTCGAAACGTCCGTCGATATAGCACTGGAAACTGCGCATCGCGTTACTCCCCGAAAGCCGGCATGACATCGGAAAGGAAGCGCTCCAGCGAGGCCTTCTTGCGCTCGAAGCTCATGCCCGTATCGATCCAGAAGGAATATTCGTCATAGCCCATAGCCTCGTAAGCTTTAAGCCGGCTAATCACCTCATCGGCATTACCGATGACATTGTTCTTTCGCATGACATCGGTGGAAAGCATCGCGTTGGCGGCGATGTCTTCAGGTGCAATACGCTCGATCAGCCCCTGATGGATCGGTTTTTCGTTTTTGAACCAGGCGAAGAAATAATTGTAATAGACGCTCATCTCATGCGCCGCCTGGGCGATATCGGCGTCATCGGAACCGACATAGGTGTGGCGAAGCAGCATGATTTTCGGCCGCTGTTTTTCCGGGTTCTTGGCGCAGGCATCGTTGAAGCGGCCCATCAGGGTTTCCACCTCGTCATCGCCCTGCCAGAGTGGCGTCACCTGCACGTTGCAATCATTGGCGACGGCGAATTCATGCGAATTCGGATCGCGCGCCGCTACCCAGATCGGCGGGAAGGGCTGCTGCAAAGGCTTGGGAGCGGCGGTGGTGGCCGGAAATTTGTAGAACTCGCCGTCATGGGCATAGTCGCCCGCCCACACACCTTTGACGGCCGGGATCAGCTCGCGCATACGCTGGCCGGCGCCCCAGGCATCGAGGCCCGGAAGCAATCGCTCATATTCAAACGAGTAAGCACCGCGCGCAATGCCGATATCGAGACGGCCATCGCAGATGAGGTCGGTCATCGCGGCTTCGCCGGCAAGCTTGATCGGATGCCAGAAGGGCGCGATCACCGTGCCCGTGCCGAGACGCGCCGTCCTGGTGCGCCGCGCCAGATCGGCGATCGTCACGAAGGGGTTCGGGGCGATGGTGAAATCCATGCCGTGATGTTCACCGGTCCAGATGGCATGCATGCCGCCGCGATCGGCGATTTCGCAAAGCGTTACGAACTCCTCGTAGAGCGTCTTGTGATCCTGCGAGGCGTCCAGCCGTTCCATATGGACAAAGAGGGAGAATTTCATGGGTTTGCCGCCTTCATCGAGATGGGATGGACCCTGCCGGCAGTCTCGTTACCGACATAGACACCGAAATTGCCGATTGAACTTTCCAGCGCGAACCGGTTGACAATGTCCGCCGTCGCGCCGGAGTCGAACTTTGCCGAAGCCAGCGCGCCGGGCAACAGAAAACGGCCCTGGCGCGGCGCGTCGTCCCCATCTGCCAGCGCGTGGTAGACGATGTGCTGACGCCCATCCGCCTTGTTTTCATAAACCGAGTATAGAAAGCCCGTTCTGACCGTCAGTCCGGTGAGCTCTTCCAGCCGCGCCGTCAGCGCCGCGACCGGATCGCCGCCCGTCACGACGCAGCCGGGCAGCGACAGCACATCCTCACCAACCAGGTAAATCTCGCCACGACGCTCAAGAACCGCGCCGACAACGATCTCACCCTCCGCCGCAGCCGAAAGCGCCTTCGCTGCCAGCGTCGGCGTGAAGTAACCGCCCCGCGCATAACCGAGACCGTTCAGACCGCTATTCTCGAAAGCGTCGATACGACCGAGCAGAATGACGTGGTCTCCGGCCTCGATAACCTTCTGCATCGAACATTCGAACCAGGCCGCAACATCGGCAAAGACCGGTGAGCCCGCCGGCGCATCCGACCAGATGGCGGCGGCAAAACGATCTTCCACCGGCCGGGCGAACGTATTGGACAGATCCTTCTGGCCTTCCGACAGAATATTGACGGCGAAATTTTTCGCACCCGTCATCGTCGCGAAATTGCGCGAGGTGCGGGCAAGGCAGATCAACAGCAGCGGCGGATCGAGCGAGACGGAGGTGAAGGAATTTGCGGTGAAACCCACCGGCTTTCCGGCTTCGTCGCGGGTGGTAACGATCGTCACCCCCGTCACGAAGGCGCCGAATGCGTCGCGCAGGGCGCGCGGATCAAGGGTTGCAACGGTCATTGCGGCTCCTCCTCTAAAGCCAGCCATTCGGCCATCAATGCATTGACGGTTTCGGGTGCGGTCAGATTGACCATATGCCGGTGCGCCTCGACGATGCGGGCATAACCGCGCGGCGTGATCGCCGCCATCTGTTCCGCCATCAGGGGCGTGGAGTTCGGATCGTCCGAACCGGTCAGAAAAAGCGCCGGGCAGGTGACCGAGGGCCAGCGGTCGGCATAGGTCTCGTCCCCGCCCGCAAAGGCGGTATAGGCGACCGCGTAAGCTTCCGGATCGACCATTTCCAGCCAGCCTCGCGTCAATTCCCGCGCGTGCTGGCTTTTCAGATCATCGCCAAACCAGCGCAGCAAGGGGCCCTCCTTGTCCACGCCCGTGGTGCGGATCGCCGCCGCGCGAGCGAGCACCGCCGCCTTCGCAACGGGGTCGCGGCGATAAACACCGTTCAGATACCCGACACGCGCTATGCGATCTCCAAGCGTCGCGGCTGCCCCGCCGGAAATCAGCGCACCCATGGAATGCCCGGCGACATTGGCGCGCTCTATCCGCATGTCGTCGAGAAACCGGCCGAACCAGCCGACGAAATCCTCAAGAGTGCTGCCGGCCGCAAGACGTTCGCTGCCGCCGTGGCCGGGCATGTCGACCGCGATGACGCGGTGCGTCCTCGAAAACACCTCGATCTGCGGCGTCCAGGCTTCGAGCCGCATTCCAACACCGTGGATGAGGATCAGATTCTCGCCCGCGCCGGCTTCGAAATAGGCGGCCCCGCCTCCGGTCGTTTTCCGGGGGAGCGTGGCGGCGCCTGTCTTTGCACCGTTGACCCGTGACGTGTCGGCGACCCTTTGCATTGGTGTGCGCCTCAAACGCCGGCCGGATTGGCGACATCCTGACCGAGATCCTTCAGATCCTGATAGCGGTCGCCGATGCGGTGGTGCGGCCGGCCGCCAACGGAAGCGCCGAGCGCGACCACGATCTCGTCCGCAGCCGGAGCATCGGGAATGGCGGTCTGGATCGTCAGATAATGCGAACGGCGGCCTTCATCATTCTTGTCCATCAGTGGGATCATGATCGGCGCATTGCCGGGACCGCGCGTGTTGCAGAAGGCGAGATAGGATTTGGCGCCGACCGCCTGACGATAGTGATTGCCGAAGCGCAGCGTATGGATGAGCGCGGAAGCATGTTCGATCTCACCATCCAGCCCCACGACGGCCGCCTTGCCATAGGCCTCCACCGCCTCACCGGAACCGACAGCGTCAAGGATCATCTTCGTCAGCAGCTCGCCAAGCACCGGCGCGCCTGCGTGAATTTCCGGCTTCAGATCGGCGACGAAACCTTTGCCCGCCCACGGATTTTTAACGACCGCAATGGCGGCGAACAGCTTCAACGGCGCTGCGGCAGCCTTGCCCCCCTCAATCAACGTCGTTTCGACCTGCAGCAGGGTCTTGCGGATCTGGATGGACATCAGCGCTCTCTCCGTAAATATGATGGCTTATGGTATGCCATAATATATGGCTGTCAAGTACCGTAATCCCGCAAGGGCGAGCAGTGGAATTCTGGGGGATTGTCGTCGCAGACAAGTCGAGCGCTGTGGGCAACCGATTGCACTTGGCAAGCAACGATTGGAGGCGGGAAAATGGGGCAGATTTGACCGGGGCGTCATCAGCCGGGCTAGATGCGCAAGTGGCCGCCTTATACTGCGATAATGTTCCGGAAGATCAGGGCAGCCGAGGCTGGCCGCCTCTATTCCTGACTTTCAAGCCGATATCGGGAACCCGGATAGAGCAGCCGTACGGACGTGACGGCGCGGCTCGACGACCAGGTTCTGCGGCGCACGAGAAGGCAGGGCTCGTTTCGGCTGATGGCCATCAGCTTGCATTCCCAGGGCTGGGGCGATGCCGCCTCGATGAATTGCTCGGTCCGCGAAATCGGTGCGGCCGCCGTCAGATAGGCATTCGGGGTGAGCGTATTGAAATCCTGCATCAGATAATCCGGAGCGATCTCCGCATTAACGAAGCGATCTTCGAGCTGGATCGGCACATCGTCTTCGTGATGCACGATGATGGAGTGAAAAACCTTCGCTCCCACGGCGATCTCCAGCGCCGTTGCGAGATCGGGACCGCAAACTTCCGTCTGGGCAAGGATCAGGCTCGGCCGATGCGTCGAACCGCGCTCCTTGATCTCGTCGGCGATGTTGCGCACGCCCATCATGCCGGCGCTTCGCTTTTTCGGGGCAACAAAAGACCCGCGCCCCTGCACACGAACGATCACACCCTCGGTTGCCAGCTCCCGCAGGGCGCGGTTTGCCGTCATGCGACTGATACCCAGCATGTCGACGATCTCGTTTTCGGAGGGTATCCTGTGGTTGGTCAACCACTCACCGCTGGCGATCTTTTCCTTGATCTGTTCTTTCACCCGCTCATACAGCGGCAGGGAGGAGCGATCGCCCGAGACAGGAAACTCGTTTTCGGTGACGGGCAGCATTGAAACTCCTAAAAATCGGGCGACTGCACAAAACGCAGCCAGAATCCGCGCAAGCACAAAATTATCACATCCCACCTTGCTTGTCTTTCGCAAATGTGTGAAGTTACATATACAACTTGAGGGGAAAATAATGGCAAGCGAAGACTCGATCTCCAGCGGCCGCAAGTCTCCCGCCGATAGTCGGGGCGATATTCGAATGCCCGCCCAGCGCAACGGCAGGAGCTGCCATACCGATGCCGAAGCTATGCTCGACGGCTCGGTCGCGCAATATGCGCTGAAAGACCGCCCTTGCCAGAACCCGCCAACCGCATACGCCTTCGACTCGGAATGGCCAATGCGCGGGAAGCATATGAATTTCTCAAAGTTGTATAGTGAACTTCCGACACGCCGCTCCAGGATGAACATCGAATTCCATATTGATTCGACGAGCGCCCGCCCGCCGATTTCGACGGGACATGAAATGCACCAATGACCGCCGGGCTGAGGGGTGGACATCTGCCCAGGGCACGCCCGGCTGAAGCCACAAAACGCATGCCAGCAACTTGCCAATCATCAAACCAAAAGGGGAATGCAATGCTGAATTCAAAGCTGAAAATCGCGCTGGCCACCACCGCGCTCATCATGGGAGCCTATGCCGGGTCCGCGAGAGCGGAAGGCTATTGCGCCGCTGGAAAGACCATCACCTTCGCCGGCATCGATTGGGAAAGCGGCGCTTTCATCACCGAAGTCATGAAGGAAATCCTCTCCAAGGGCTATGATTGCAAGGTCGATTCCATTCCCGGCAACTCCGTGACGCTGGAACAGGCGACCGCCAATAACGACGTGCAGATCTTCGCTGAAGAATGGATCGGTCGCTCCGACGTCTGGAACAAGGCCGCGGAAGCCGGTCAGGTAACATCGGTCGGCAAGACCTTCGTCGGCGCCGCCGAAGGCTGGTTCGTGCCGGAATATCTGGTCAAGGGCGTCCCGGCAAAAGGCATCGAAGCCAAGGCGCCGGACCTGAAGAGCGTCGACCAGCTTTCCGACCCGAAGATCGTCGAACTGTTCAAGGATCCGGAAGAGCCGACCAAGGGCCGCTTCCTCAATTGCCCCTCGGGCTGGACCTGCGAAGGCGTCAACACCGCCAAGCTGCAGGCCTACAAGCTGGAAGCAAACTATGTGAACTTCCGCCCCGGCACAGGCACCGCTCTCGACGCCGCAATTGCCGCCGCCTATCTCCAGGGCGAGCCGATGCTGTTCTATTACTGGAGCCCGACGGCAATCATGGGCAAATACAAGCTGGTCCAGCTGCAGGAGCCGGCCTATAGCGACGCCTGCTGGAAGGAACTGACGAGCGCCGATGGAAAGCGCGACGCCGGTTGCGCCTTCCCTTCCGTTGAGGTGGCCTATGGCGTGAACAGCACCTTTGCGAAGGAAGCGCCGGAAATTATCGCGATCCTTGAAAAGGCAACATTCCCGCTGGCGGAGATCAACTCCAGCCTTGCCTATATGACCGACAAGCAGGTCGACGCGACAGCCGCTGCCAAAACCTTCCTTCAGACCAAGGCCGATATCTGGGGCAGCTGGGTTTCTGCGGACGCCAAGGCGCGTATCGAAGCCGCCGTCAAGTAAACATCGCAGGCGCGCCGGGCTTCCGGCGCGCATTTTCCCGTCAGGACAGGGGCCGGCTCCCGGACATGGGGTCGGCAGGCGCGAGGACGACACCAATGTTTCCTGAAGTTTTTCATATTTCCATCCGAGGCCCGATCAATGAGATCGTGCGTTCGCTGGTGGTGAATTACGGCTCCGTTTTCAAGGCGATCTCGCAGACGATCCTGCAGGCGATCCTCTTCGTGGAATGGGTGCTGCGCGGTCTGCCGTGGTGGGTCATTTTTCTAGTCTTCCTGGTGCTCGCCTGGTTCGCGGCGAAGAAGATTTCGCTCGTCCTCATGGTGGCGGTGATGCTTTTCATCGTCGGCGCACTCGGTCTCTGGGACCTGACGATGCAGACGCTGGCGCTGATGCTGATTGCCAGCCTCATCTCAATCGTCATCGGCGTGCCCATGGGCATCCTGCTTGCCAAAAGCGAATGGGCAAGGCGCATCACCCTGCCGGTGCTCGACGTCATGCAGACCATGCCGAGCTTCGTCTATCTCATTCCCGCCATCATGCTTTTCGGCCTCGGCAAGGTCCCGGCCGTGCTTGCCACCATCGTTTACGCCGTGCCGCCGCTGATCCGCCTGACCGATCTCGGCATTCGGCAGGTGGACCGCGAAGTGGTGGAGGCGGCAACCGCATTTGGCGGCAGCCCGCGACAAATCCTCTTCGGCGTCGAATTGCCGCTCGCCACACCCACGATCATGGCCGGCCTCAACCAGACGATCATGATGGCGCTCTCCATGGTCGTCGTCGCCTCGATGATCGGCGCGCGCGGCCTTGGTGAGCAGGTGCTGAACGGCATCCAGACGCTCGATGTCGGCAAGGGCCTCGAAGCGGGCCTCGGCATCGTTATTCTCGCAATCGTGCTCGATCGTATCACCCAGGGTTTTGGCCGATCCAGCCGGAAGGAAATGGGCAATGACTGATATCCATATCCGCAACGTGTCCAAGATCTTCGGCGGCAACTGGAAGGCTGCGCTCGCCATGGCGCAGCAGGGCGCGGAAAAGAGCGACATCCTGGCAAAGACGGGATGCAGCGTCGGGCTCGACAATGTCAGCCTCGATATAGCGGGCGGCCGCATTTTCGTGATCATGGGCCTCTCCGGTTCCGGTAAGTCGACGCTGGTGCGCCACATCAACCGCCTTATCGAACCGACAAGCGGCGAGATTCTTGTCGGCGACGACAATGTTCTTGCGCTGAAACCGAAGGACCTGCGCGACTTCCGCAACCGGCGCGTCAGCATGGTGTTCCAGAATTTCGGCCTGATGCCGCACCGCACCGTGTTGCAGAACGTCGTTTATGGCCAGCGTGTGCGCGGGCTGACCAAGGCCGATGCACGGCCCATCGGCATGAAATGGATCGAGACCGTCGGCCTTTCTGGCTATGAGGACAAGTTTCCGCACCAGCTTTCCGGCGGTATGAAGCAGCGTGTCGGCCTCGCCCGCGCGCTGGCCGCCGATACTGACGTCATCCTGATGGACGAGGCCTTTTCGGCGCTCGATCCGCTGATCCGCGCTGATATGCAGGACCAGTTGCTGCAGCTCGAAAAGAACCTGCACAAGACCATTGTTTTCATCACCCACGATCTCGACGAGGCGCTCCGTATCGGCGCGCAGATCGCGATCCTGAAGGACGGCAAGCTGGTGCAGGTGGGAACGCCGGACCAGATCCTCAACAGCCCCGCAAACGACTATGTCGCCCGTTTCGTGGAGCGCCGCACGGGTGCGGGAGAAGGCCAGCATGGCTGATACGATCACCATCGATCGTGCCCTCACCTGGCAAGAGATCGCCGCTGTTGCAAAGGGCGCGACGCTTTCCCTGTCGGACAAAGCGTGGCGGCGCATTGCCGAAGCCCGCGCCATCGTCGATGCACTCGTCGAAAAACGGGTGCGCGGTTACGGCATCAATACGGGTGTGGGCGCGCTCTGCGATGTGATCGTCGACATCCCACAGCAGCAGGCCCTCTCCCGCAACATCCTGCTCAGCCACTCCTGCGGCGTCGGAGAACCGCTCGGGCGCGAAGAAACCCGCGCCATCATGGCCGCCCAGATCAACAACTTCGCGCATGGCTACTCCGGCGTGCAGGTCAAAACGGTCGAAGCACTGCTCGCCCTGCTGAATGGCGATATTCTTCCCGTTATTCCGTCAAAGGGCTCGGTGGGTTACCTCACCCATGCCGCGGCGATAGGGCTGGTGCTGATCGGCGAAGGCCAGGCCCGCCACGGCGGCGAACTCATCAGCGGCAGGCAGGGTCTCGAAAAGCTCGGCCTCGAACCCATGGTTCTGCAGGCGAAGGAGGGGCTGAGCCTCGTCAACGGCACACCCTGCGCCACCGGCCTCGCCAGCCTCGCGCTCGCCCGCACGACTTCGCTCCTTGACTGGGCCGATGCGGCAGCGGCGATGAGCTATGAAAACCTTGGTGCGCAGGCCGATCCCTTCGCCGCAGGGCCGCTGGCACTGCGCAGCTCACCCGGCATCCAGACCGTCGGCGCAAACCTGCGCCAGCTTCTGGCGGCAAGCCCGCTTCTTGCCCGGTCGGCCGGATCGCGCACGCAGGATCCGCTCAGCCTGCGCGCCGTGCCGCAGGTGCACGGCGCCGTTCGCGACAGCGTCGCGCAGATCGCGGACGTCGTAGACCGCGAGCTCGCGAGTGTTACGGACAACCCGGTCGTCGGCGGCACGCCGCAAGCGCCCGAGGTCCATTCCCAGGCCCATGCCGTCGGTGCGGCGCTCGGGCTTGCCATGGATGGGCTGGCGACGGCCGCGGCCGAACTTGCGGCGATTTCCGAGCGGCGTATCGACCGGCTCGTCAACCCGCTTGTCAGCGGGCTGCCCGCCTTTCTGGCGGAAAGCGATGGTGTCTGTTCCGGTTTCATGATCATCCAGTACACGGCCGCAGCACTTGCCGCGGAAAACCGCCGCCTCGCCGCCCCCGCCAGCCTCGATGGCGGCATCACCTCCGCCTTGCAGGAGGATATACTGACACATGCCACCGCCGCCGCCGATAAGACGCTTTCGATTATCGGCAATCTGGAAACCATTCTCGCAATCGAGATCATGAGCGCCGCGCAGGCTTACGACATGCAGCCAGACGAAGGCGGCCGTGCGCCCGGCACCGATACGCTTTACCGGCGTGTCCGGACGGCGGTGCCATTTTACCGCGACGACCAGCCGCTCAACGATCCGGTAGCTGCCGTTCGGGAAATGCTGCAAACCACGCTTGCGGGAATAGGTGCCGACGCAGGCTAGATACTGCGCCGGAAATTTTAGCCGCACACGAGGCGGAAGAGGTTACTCTTCGCCGGTCTTCTGGGCGATGAGAACAGCTTCCGCAATCGCGCTTGCGCTCGCGACATGGTCCAGAGCCGCCTTGTAAGCGGCGTCTCCATCCCCCTGCCGGATGGCCTCGACGATCTTTTCCATTTGCGCCGGACCTTCGGTATCGCGGCTTTTCGTCTTGATCGTCATCGAACGAAGATGGTTGATCCGCACCGTCAGCAGGTTGACGACGCCCCAGGCGACATGACGGTCGATCTTGCTGAACAGCGTCTGATAAAAGGACGAGGTATGCGCCAGAACGCCCGGCATATCCCTTTCGACATAGCTTTCGCGGATATGACTGAGCGAAGCTTCGAGCGCTTCCACGATGGCAGGATCGCGGCGCTCCGCACAAAGGCGTGCCGCCATTCCCTCCAGCGCACCGCGAATTTCATAAATCTGCTTCGCCTCATCGAGATCGAGCATTGCGACCATCGGGCCCTTGTTCGGCAAATTCGCCACCAGCCCCTCGGATTCCAGATGCCGCAGGACCTCACGAACGATGGTGCGGGAAACGCCGAGCTGGGCGCAGAGATCGCGCTCCACCAGACGGTCGCCCGGGCGGAAATAACCGTTCACGATGGCGTCACGGACCTTGTCGAGAGCGAGTTCCCTTAGCGTCTTTGTCGGGCGCTCAACGCGAATGGCAGTTCCGTGCGAAGCATCTGTCATGGTATCACCTCGTTTGACACCTCCCGTTTCGTCGCAACGCGGTTACGAACAAAAGCGGGAAATGGCTTTTGTATTATGGCGTACCAGCTTATTTAGCGCCGTGCTCTCTTTATGGCAACATCAGCACGGCTCACGCAGAATGCTCATCCCATTCTTTCCGAAGCGTAAGAGCCGGGACCTGGGGGAAACACAACGGTTCGGCTGCCATTCAGAAATACACGACGGTGAATATGGGCGTGGATGGCACGCGCCAGCACCTGCGCCTCCACGTCGCGGCCAAGCGACACGTAATCCTCGGCCGACTGGGCATGGGTGATGCGCACGGTATCCTGCTCGATGATCGGTCCCTCATCCAGATCGGCAGTCACATAATGCGCCGTCGCGCCGATCAGCTTCACACCGCGCTGATAGGCCTGCTTGTAAGGGTTGGCCCCCTTGAAGGACGGCAGGAAGGAGTGGTGGATATTGATGATCCTGCCTGACATCGCCTCGCACATCCTGTCGGAAAGCACCTGCATGTAACGCGCCAGCACGATGAGTTCCGTAGCCGAGCTTTCCACGATCTCCATGATCCGGGCTTCGGCCTGCGGTTTGTTCTCTTTCGTCACCGGAATGTGGTGGAACGGAATGTCGTGATTGACGACGACCTTCTGATAATCGAAATGGTTCGAGACGACGCCGACAATATCGATCGGCAGCGCCCCGATGCGCCAGCGGTAGAGCAGATCATTGAGGCAATGGCCGAAGCGCGACACCATCAAAAGAACCTTCATCCGCTCTGCCTGGTCGTGCAGCGCCACCTCCATGCCGAACTTTTCCGAGATCGGAGCAAGCCCGGCCATCAAGGCGTCGCGTGTCGCACCCTCCTCGGAAATGAAACCCACGCGTATAAAAAAACGGCCGGTGCCGAGATCGTCGAATTGCGAACTGTCGACGATGTTGCACCCCTTCTCAGCGAGAAAGCCTGAAAGGGCGGCGACGATGCCGCGGGTGGATTTGCATGTCACGGTCAGGACGAAGTTCGTCATCTGGCACTCTTTCTGTCATCGATAAAGCATGTCTCCCAAAAATGTGCAGCGGTTTTGGAACCAAGACATGCTTAAAAACAAAGATCTAAAGCGCGTGGCATGAAGCAGATTGGACGCGACGCGCTTTAGTGGAAAACCCCGCGCTCTTGATCAGCGCGGGGAAAAGCCGCAAGGGCGGCGGGGAAAATCGGGCTCAGACGTCGAGGGTGGTCTGATGCTCCCAGGCGGTGAATTGCGAGCAATAGCTGTTCCACTCGCCCTGCTTGAGCTTCAGATAGGCCTTCGAGAATTCAGTACCGAGCGCCTGCTGCAATTCCGCATCCTTCTCATATTCGCGCAGCGCATCGAGAAGGTTGAGCGGCAGCTTCGGTGCGTCCGTGACCTTGTGGCCCTCGCGATACATATCGATATCGTAGTGCGGACCGGGATCGGCCTTGGAGCGGACACCGGAAAGGCCGGCGGCGATGATGATGGCCTGCAGCAGATAGGGGTTCACGGCGCCATCCGGCAGGCGCAGTTCGAACCGCCCCGGCCCGGGCACGCGCACCATATGGGTGCGGTTATTGCCGGTCCAGGTCACCGTATTCGGCGCCCAGGTCGCGCCGGAAATGGTGCGCGGCGCGTTGATACGTTTATAGGAATTGACCGTCGGATTGGTGACGGCCGCAAGCGCCGACGCATGTTTCATGATGCCGCCGAGAAACGTCTTGCCCTTGGCCGACAGACCGAACGGCATTTCCCTGTCGGCAAAGGCATTGACCTTGCCGTCGAGGTCCCAGACCGAAATATGGGCATGGCAGCCATTGCCGGTCAGGCCCTTGAACGGCTTCGGCATGAAGGTGGCGCGCAGCCCGTGCTTTTCGGCGACGGATTTGACCATGAATTTGAAGAAGGAATGTTTGTCTGCGGTCTGCAGCGCATCGTCATATTCCCAGTTCATCTCGAACTGGCCGTTCGCGTCCTCATGGTCGTTCTGGTAGGGCTTCCAGCCCAGCTCCAGCATGTAATCGCAAATCTCGGCAATGACATCATAACGGCGCATCACCGCCTGCTGGTCGTAGCAGGGCTTTTCCGCCGTGTCGTATTCGTCGGAGATTTTCGCACCATCAGGCGAAATCAGGAAAAATTCCGGCTCCACGCCCGTCTTGACCCTGAGCCCTTCGCTTGCCGCCTCAGCGATGAGCTTTTTCAGCACCACGCGCGGCGCCTGCTCCACCGGCTGGTCTTCCATCACGCAATCGGCAGCGACCCAGGCGACATCCTTTTTCCACGGAAGCTGGATGACCGAGGAAGCGTCGGGCACGGCGAAAAGATCGGGATGGGCGGGCGTCAGATCGAACCAGGTGGCGAAGCCCGCAAAACCCGCGCCATCCTTCTGCATATCGGCAATCGCTTCTGCAGGAACCAGCTTGGCGCGCTGGCCGCCGAAGAGATCGGTATAGCTGATCATGAAATATTTGATGCCCTTTTCGGCAGCAAATTTGGAGAGGTCCAGTGTCACGTCATTCCCCTTTTTTTGAATATCAGACACTTCATCGAAAAAAGACGGGCACATCCTCCCAAATGCGCCCGTCCGTTCTTTATGGCTTAAAAGCTGCCTTTGCCCGGGAACCAGTTGGTTCCCGCCAGCGGAACCTGCGCCATGGCGGCCGCCTCCATCGTCAGCGCCACCAAATCTTCCGGCTCCAGATTGTGGAGATGGTTCTTGCCGCAGGCACGCGCGATGGTCTGCGCCTCGAGCGTCATGACCTTCAGATAATTGGCAAGACGGCGGCCGGCGGCGACGGGATCGAGGCGAGCGGCAAGCTCCGGATCCTGCGTGGTGATGCCGGCGGGGTCTTTGCCCTCGTGCCAGTCATCGTAAGCGCCGGCCGTGGTGCCGAGTTTCTGGTATTCGTCTTCCCACTTGGGATCATTGTCGCCGAGCGCCACCAGTGCCGCCGTGCCGATGGCGACTGCATCGGCACCCAGCGCCAGCGCCTTGGCGACATCCGCACCCGAACGGATACCGCCGGAGACGATGAGCTGCACCTTGCGGTGCATGCCGAGATCCTGAAGCGCCTGCACGGCGGGGCGAATGCAGGCAAGCGTGGGCATGCCGACATTTTCGATGAAGACATCCTGCGTGGCCGCCGTGCCACCCTGCATGCCATCCAGCACCACCACATCCGCACCGGCCTTCACCGCCAGCGCCGTGTCGTAATAGGGCCGCGCGCCGCCGACCTTGATATAGATCGGCTTTTCCCAGTCGGTAATTTCGCGCAGTTCGAGGATCTTGATTTCCAGATCATCCGGGCCGGTCCAATCAGGGTGACGGCAGGCGGAACGCTGATCGATGCCCTTCGGCAGGTTGCGCATATTGGCGACGCGATCGGAAATCTTCTGGCCGAGCAACATGCCGCCGCCGCCCGGTTTCGCGCCCTGACCGACGACGACCTCGATGGCGTCCGCACGGCGCAGGTCTTTCGGGTTCATGCCGTAACGGGAGGGCAGATATTGATAGACCAGCGTCTGGCTATGGCCGCGCTCCTCATCCGTCATGCCGCCATCACCAGTCGTGGTGGACGTGCCGGCAATGGTCGCGCCGCGTCCTAGCGCTTCCTTGGCGTTACCTGACAGAGCGCCAAAGCTCATGCCGGCAATGGTGATCGGCGTTTTCAGCGTGATCGGCTTCTTGGCGAAGCGCGTGCCGAGCGTGACGGTCGTATCGCATTTCTCGCGGTAACCCTCGAGCGGATAACGCGAGATGGAGGCGCCAAGAAACAGGAGATCGTCGAAATGCGGCACCTTGCGCTTGGTGCCCGCACCGCGAATGTCATAGATGCCGGTCGCAGCCGCGCGGCGGATTTCCGCCAGCGTATGGTCGTCAAAGGTTGCGGATTTGCGCGGCGGGGTGAAAGGGTTGTGATAGCTCATCGGAATATCCCTCGCCTCAATACGCGTCGGCGTTGTCGATGTTGAAATTGTAGAGCGTGCGGGCGGAGCCGTAGCGCTTGAACTCACCGGGGCTGACATCGGTGACGCCGGCCTTTTCGAGGAGTTCGGCGAGCTTTTCGAGATGTTCCGGGCGCATCTCCTTCTCGATGCAATCGGCACCCAGGCTCTTCACCGAACCGCGCACGAAAAGCTTCGCCTCATAAAGGGAATCGCCAAGCGCATCGCCCGCATCGCCGCACACGACGAGGTGGCCGGACTGGCCCATGAAGGCCGACATGTGGCCGATATTGCCCTTCACGACGATATCGATGCCCTTCATGGAAATGCCGCAGCGGGAGGCGGCATTGCCCTTGATGACCAGAAGCCCGCCGCGGCCGGTGGCGCCGGCATATTGCGAGGCGTCGCCCTCGATGACGACCGTGCCGGACATCATGTTCTCAGCAACACCCGGCCCGGCCGAGCCGTGCACGGTGACGGTGCCGCCATCATTCATGCCGGCGCAATAATAACCGACCGAACCATGCACATCGACGGTGACGGGGCTGTCGATGCCAACCGCCACGGCATGGTGGCCGCGCGGATTGACGACCTCGAATTCGGTGTCGTTTGCGCCCGAGGAAAGACCGTGGAGCGCCTTGTTGAGTTCACGCAGCGGCGTGTGGGAGAGATCGAAAACTGGCATGGATTATGACTTTCAAAACAGGCGCCGATGACGGGTCTCAGGCGGCCTTTTCATGGTCCCAGAAATAGACGGTCGCCGGTTCCGGCTCCCAGACGCGGGCATTTTCAATGCCGGGCAGATTGACCAGAGCGCGATACTCAGAGCCGAAAGCGACATATTGGTCGGTCTCGGCCATGACAGCAGGCTTGCAGGCGATAGGATCACGCACCACCCCGAAACCGGATTTGGTGCCGACGACGAAAGTGAAGAAACCATCGAGATCATCGAGCGCGCCGGTCAGCGCCTCGCCCAGATCCTTGCCCTTGGCCATTTCCGCCGTGAGATAGGCGGCGGCGACTTCCGAGTCGTTCTGGGTCTCGAACGTCATGCCTTCACGCACCAGTTCACGGCGCAGATTATTGTGGTTGGAGAGCGAGCCGTTATGCACCAGGCACTGGTCTGCGCCGGTGGAGAAAGGATGCGCGCCAAGCGTCGTCACCGCCGATTCCGTCGCCATGCGGGTGTGGCCGATGCCATGGGTGCCCGCCATGGAGCGCACGTCAAAACGGGTGACGACATCCTTCGGAAGACCGGTTTCCTTGTAGATTTCCACGCTGTCGCCGGAACCCATCACGCGCACATTCGGGCGGATTGCGGAAAGAACCGGACGGATACCATCCAGTTTTTCGGCGGGAATATCGAGAACAGCATGAGTGCTTTTCACCGTGACCACGGCATCGACGCCGCTTTCCTTCAGCGCTTCGGCAAGGCCGGAAAAATCGGCGGCCGGATCGGCCGACTGGATCGTCACTTTCGCGCGGCCATTGGCAGCGCTTCCGTAGATCGCGATGCCGGCCGAATCCGGGCCGCGATCGGTCATGGTGACGAGCATGTCCGAAAGCAGCGCGCCCAGCTGCGGTTCAAGGCTTTTGTCTTTCAGGAATAGTCCAACAATGCCGCACATCGACAGGCACCTCCATTCGTTTCTGAATGAAGGGCTAACATATGGAATTCCATTCCGTCAACTATCAGGAATATTTTTTTCTTCTAAGGCAAATTATCAATCATTGCCCAGCCGCCTTTGCGGATAGGAAATGATCGACAGATAACGGGCGGGAAGCTTCACCAATTCCTCCGGCCCGTGCGGCGCGTCGGCGTCGAAAAACAGGCTGTCGCCGGCCTGCATGGTGAAAAGCCGCTCGCCGTGGCGGTAAACCACCTCGCCTTCCAGCATGTAGAGAAACTCCATTCCCTCATGCTGGAAGGTCGGGAACACGTCCGAATCCTTGGTCAGCGTGATGAGATAGGGCTCGACGGTGACGCCGCTGGTATTGTTGTCGATATGGCCGAGCAGGCTGTATTGATGACCGGCGCGAGTGCCCCTGCGCTCGATATTCACGCCCTGCCCCGCTTTGACGAAGGTGGCGCTGCGCGGCTCCTCGAAACCGCGAAAGAAGGCCGTGATCGGCACGCCCAGCGCCTTTGAGAGCGTCTGCAGCGTCGTGAGCGACGGCGAGATATTGCCGTTTTCGATCTTGGAAAGCATGCCCACGGAAACGCCGGTGGCCGATGCAAGATCGGTGACCGTGATGCCGAGTTTCTTGCGATAGGCGCGCACCTCATGGCCAATCGCCATTTCCAGATTGTTGACCCTTGGCTCGCGGATGGCATGCGGATCCTGCGACAGGAACTGCGCAGTTTCGGTTTTGGTGGTATCCTTCGCCATGATGTCCTCCGGCATTATCGTGTTTTCCCTTCCTTACAGGAAAACTATTTTAATTCGGAGGAAATCTTTGCCGCATTGTATTTGGGGTATGGCCGAACCGGGCCTTGAAGCTTCCGGAAAAATGCCCGGCGCTTGAGAAGCCGGTGGCGAAGGCCACTTCGGCAATGGAGAGCGGGCTTTGCTCCAGCAGCCGCCGGGCGTGATCGAGACGGATCGCGCGGTATGTTTCTAGAAATGTCGTTTTCAGATGGGTTGCGAAAAGCCGGTCGAGGTGGCGCGCGCTGGTTCCCGCCAGTTTCGCCATGGTCTGCCGGTCGAGCGGGCTTTCAATGGTCGTTTCCATTTTTTCCAGCACGGCCAGCAGGGCCGGATGGTTGGTGCCATGGCGCTCGGCGGCGGAACCCCTTTGCGGCGCGCCGGGTTCGGCCACGGCCGTGTGCAGATACCAGTCGCTGACACGCCGTGCGAAATGAGCGCCCATTCTCTGCGAAATCATCGCATGCATCATGTCAAGGGGCGCGACGCCGCCGGCGCAGGTGATGCGGTCTCCGTCGAAAACAAACCGCGCCTGCCGGGGCGTGAGATGGTCGAAGGCCTCTTTCAGCACCGGCGCATGCTCCCAGTGAATGGTGAAATCGCGGTTTTCCAGCAATCCCGCCGCCGCCAGCACATAAGCGCCGCTGGAAATGCCCCCGATCCGGACACCCTGCCGCGCCAGCCGCCTTAACGTGCCGTAGGAATTTTCCGCAACGATCCAGTCCTGCGGCCCGCCCCCTGCGCAGACGAAGATCGTGTGGCATCTCTCGCCTGCGGTGGCGAGTGCCTCGCAGCCGACAGTGATGCCGGAAGAACTTCTGACGGCCTCGCCATCGAAAGAAAGCGGAACCACATCGTAAAGATCGGTTCCGGCGATCAGATTGGCGGCGCGCAATGGCTCCGCCGCCGAGGCGTAAGACATCAGCGCGAAATTCGGAACCAGGATGAAACCAATACGCTGGACATTCTTCTGCTCGATGGTCGTCATGTCTCTTTTTTAAATCATCATGTCCCTTATTTGCAATTCCCTTTCGAACGACGCCGGTAAGCTTGCGCGATATCGTTCGAGGTACGCAGATGCGCTATTCCGCCTTTTCCATTTTCAAGAACGGCCTTTTCGGCAACAAGGCGTGGAAACCCGCCTGGCGGGAGGTGTCTCCGAAACCGCATTATGACGTCATCATCGTTGGCGGCGGCGGACACGGGTTGGCGACGGCCTATTATCTTGCGAAAGAATTCGGCGTCACCAATGTCGCGGTGCTGGAAAAAAACTACATCGGCTCCGGCAATGTCGGTCGCAACACCACGATCATTCGCTCCAATTATCTGCTGCCGGGTAACAATCCCTTCTACGAACTTTCGATGAAGCTGTGGGAAGGGCTGGAGCAGGATTTCAATTTCAACGCCATGGTTTCCCAGCGCGGCGTGCTGAACCTCTATCATTCGGATGCACAGCGCGATGCCTATACAAGGCGCGGCAACGCCATGCGACTGCACGGCGTCGACGCCGAATTGCTGGACCGCACCGCAGTCAAGGCCGTGCTGCCGTTTCTCGATTTCGACAATGCCCGCTTTCCGGTGCAGGGCGGCCTGCTGCAAAGACGCGGCGGCACTGTGCGTCACGATGCCGTCGCCTGGGGTTATGCGCGCGGCGCAGACAGCCGCGGCGTCGATATCATTCAGGGCTGCGAGGTAACCGGCATTCGCCGCGAAAACGGGAGGGTCGTGGGTGTGGAGACCGCCAAGGGCTTCATCGGCTGCGGCAAGCTGGCGCTCGCGGCAGCAGGCAATTCCTCGCAGGTGGCCGCCATGGCCGGGCTGAAACTGCCGATCGAAAGCCATGTGTTGCAGGCTTTCGTGTCTGAAGGGCTGAAGCCCTTCATCGATGGCGTCGTCACCTTCGGGGCCGGCCATTTTTACGTCTCGCAATCGGACAAGGGCGGCCTCGTCTTCGGCGGCGACATAGACGGCTACAACTCCTATGCCCAGCGCGGCAATCTGGCGACGGTCGAACATGTCGCGGAAGCAGGCAAGGCGATGATACCGGCGCTCTCCCGCGTCCGGGTGCTGCGGTCCTGGGGCGGCATCATGGATATGTCGATGGATGGTTCGCCGATCATCGACCAGACCCCGATCGACAATCTCTACCTGAATTCCGGCTGGTGTTATGGCGGCTTCAAGGCGACGCCCGCTTCCGGTTTCTGCTTCGCCCATCTTCTGGCGCGCGGCGCACCGCAGGAAACGGCAACGGCCTTCCGGCTGGATCGCTTCCGGCGCGGTTATCTCATCGATGAAAAGGGGCAGGGCGCCCAGCCTAACCTTCACTAAATCTGTAGCGGGATTTCAGGCGGAAATCGCTCACAGTTTTCGCCATCCCGCTATCTGGCGGATCAAGGACATCTGAAATGGCAAGTCTCGTGCCCTGCCCGCATTGCGGGCCAAGACCCAGGGAAGAATTCACCATCAAGGGCGCAGCCCTTCAAAGGCCCGCCGCCGATGCCGGCGCGGAGGAATGGTTCGATTATGTCTATCTGCGCGACAATCCGCGCGGAGCCTATGAGGAATATTGGCACCACACTTCCGGCTGCCGCCGCTGGCTGGTCGTCGCCCGCGATACCGCCACCCATGAGATATCCGCCTGCCGCGACGCCGCCGACAAGACGAAAGTGACAAACGCATGAGTGCCAACCGCCTGAAGACCGGCGGTCTGATCGACCGTTCCAAACCGCTTTCCTTCACCTTCGACGACAAGCCGATGTCAGGCTTTGAGGGCGACAGCCTCGCCTCCGCCCTGCTCGCCAACGGCCAGAAACTCGTCGGTCGCAGTTTCAAATACCACCGCCCGCGCGGCATATTGACGGCGGGTGCAGCTGAGCCGAACGCGCTGATAACCATTGGCCGCGGCGGGCGCACGGAGCCGAACACCCGCGCCACCATGCAGGAGCTTTATGCCGGGCTGGAAGCCAACAGCCAGAACCGCTGGCCCTCTCTCGATTTCGATATCGGCGCCTTGACCGGCCTTCTGTCTCCCTTCCTCGGTGCGGGGTTCTACTACAAGACTTTCATGTGGCCTGCCGCCTTCTGGGAAAAGGTTTATGAGCCCTTCATCCGCAAAGCCGCCGGCCTCGGTAAAGCAAGCTACGAGGCGGACCCGGATGCCTATGACAAATGCTGGGCGCATTGCGACCTGCTGGTGATCGGCTCCGGCGCGGCGGGTCTTGCCGCAGCGCTTGCCGCAGGACGCGCCGGCGCGCGCGTCATCATTGTCGATGAACATTCCGTGGCAGGCGGTTGGCTTCTTTCCGAAACGGCAGCCATCGGCGGCGAGAGCGCTGCGGATTTCGCGGCGCAATGCGTTGCCGAACTTAAAGCCCTGCCGAATGTGACGATACTGACGCGAACCACGGCTTTCGGCTGGTATGACGGCAATGTCTTCGGCGCGGTGGAGCGGGTGCAGAAACATCTGCCAGATCCGAAAGCCCATGTGCCCGTGGAGCGCCTGTGGCGCATCGTCGCCAAGCGGGCGCTGCTTGCCACTGGCGCGGAAGAACGACCGCTGGTCTTCGGCGGCAACGATGTTCCCGGCGTGATGATGGCGGGCGCCATGCGCAGCTATCTCAAT
This sequence comes from Agrobacterium sp. 16-172Ci, assembly GCF_053522725.1. Lineage (NCBI taxonomy): Bacteria > Pseudomonadati > Pseudomonadota > Alphaproteobacteria > Hyphomicrobiales > Rhizobiaceae > Agrobacterium > Agrobacterium sp. 16-172Ci. Next base: position 13,788 of record NZ_JBNWBW010000004.1, on the reverse strand, counting down.
CGATATGCCGTCAGCCCCGGCACGGCGACGGCAATTTTCACCACCAATGACAGCGGTTATGCGCTCGCCCGCGATCTGGAGGCGCAGGGCGTCGCTCTGGCCGCCATCATCGACAGCCGTGAGCAGGGCAATCCGGGCTACGAAGGCAAAGCGCGCGTCATCAAAGGTGGTGTCGTCTCCAATGCCAAGGGCGGCAAGTCGCTTTCCGCCATCGAGATTTATGCGAATGGCCAGGCTGAGAACCTGAATGTCGATGCGCTGGCCATGTCGGGCGGCTTCAGCCCCATCATCCATCTCGCCTGCCATCGCGGCGGCAAGCCGGTCTGGTCGGAAGACGATGCCGCTTTCCTGGCGCCCGGCAATCTCAAGGGGCTGGAACTCGCCGGCGCGGTTTCCGCAATAAACGGTATCGCCGCCTGCCTTGAGGATGGCGCGCGGAAGGGCGCGGCCTTGGCGCAAGAGCTCGGCTTTGCATCAGCTGCACCGACATTCGGCGCGGTGGAAAACGATATCGTAGCCCCGCCTGCAAAACCGCTATGGTCCATCCCCGGCATCAAGGCGAAAGCCTTTGTCGATTATCAGAACGACGTTCACCGCAAGGATCTCGGCCTCGCCATCCGTGAAGGTTATGGCCATGTCGAACTCGCCAAACGCTACACCACGAACGGCATGGCGACGGATCAGGGCAAGCTTTCGAATGTCAACGCCATCGGGCTGTTGGCCGAAGCGCGCGGCGTCTCCCCGGCGGATGTCGGCACCACGACGTTCCGGCCGTTTTATACGCCCGTCTCCTTCGGCGCACTGACTGGGGCCTATCATGGCCAGCATTTCCAACCGGTGCGCAAATCGCCGCTGCATGGTTGGGCCGAGAAAAACGGGGCCGTGTTCGTCGAAACGGGGCTCTGGTATCGCTCCTCCTGGTTTCCCCGCAAAGGCGAAAGCGGCTGGCGGGAAAGCGTCGACCGTGAGGTTCTGAATGTGCGCAAGAATGCCGGGCTCTGCGATGTATCGATGCTCGGCAAGATCGAAATCTGTGGCAGTGACGCCGCGGAATTCCTCAACCGGGTTTATTGCAACGCTTTCCTCAAACTGCCGGTTGGCAAGGCGCGTTATGGCCTGATGCTGCGTGAGGACGGCATGATCTATGACGACGGCACCACCAGCCGGCTGGAGGAAAACCGCTTCTTCATGACGACCACCACCGCCTATGCGGCGGGCGTCATGAACCATCTTGAATTCTGCGCGCAGGCGCTCTGGCCGGATCTCGACGTGCGGCTTGCCTCCGTCACTGATCAATGGGCGCAGATGGCGATTGCCGGGCCGAAGGCGCGCGCCATTCTTCAGAGGATCGTCGATGAAGATATTTCCGACGAGGCCTTTCCCTTCCTCGCAGCCAGGGAAGTCTCCCTGTTTGGCGGGCAACTGCATGGACGCCTGTTCCGGATTTCCTTCTCCGGCGAGCTGGCCTACGAGCTTGCCGTCCCGGCCGGTTACGGCGAAAGCGTCGCCGACGCGCTGATGCAAGCCGGCGAGCCGGAGAATATCATGCCCTATGGCGTCGAGGCGCTTGGCGTGCTGCGCATCGAAAAGGGCCACGTCACTCACAATGAAATCAACGGCACGGTGGTGCCCGCTGATCTCGGTTTCGGCAAAATGGTCTCCACCACGAAGACCGATTTCATTGGCCGACGGATGCTGGAGCGCGAGGGGCTTTCCGACACCGACCGCCCGAGCCTCGTCGGCGTCGTGCCGCTTGATCCAAAACAGTCCTTCCGCACCGGCTCGCATATTCTTGCGAAGAATGCCACGGCAACGCTGGAGAACGATCAGGGTTATGTGACCTCCAGCGCCTTCTCACCGCATCTGGGTTCGACCATCGGTCTCGCCCTCGTCAAGAATGGCCCTGCGCGGCTTGGTGAGGAAATCATGGTCTGGAACGGCCTGCGCAACGAATTTACCCAAGCCCGCCTTTGCAACCCGGTTTTTGTCGATCCTCAAAACGAGAAACTCCATGTCTGATTTCAAGTCTGACTTCCGGCCGACGCTCCGCCCGGTGCTGGGCGCAAAGCGAGCGATTGCCTCCACCGCCATCAAGCTCTCTCCCCTGCCGGAAGGCACGATCATCCACGTTCTGGCCGCACCCGGCGCAGCGGATCTGGAAGCCCGCCTTCGCGACCTTGCCAAAGGCGATATACGCGCGGTCTCACTGGGCCAATTGTTCATCGTCAGTGAACACCCTCTGTCTCACGCTGATATGAAGGCGCTTCTTGCAGCGCTCGAACCTTTGGCAACGGGTGTCGACCAAAGCCAGGGACGCGTTCGCATCCGCATCGAAGGCAAGATGGCCGAGCGGGTTCTGGCCAAAGGCACGGCGGTCGACCTGTCTTTCGCAGCATTCCCGGTGGGACATTCCGCCGCGACGCTGATCGGCCACATCGCAGCCCACCTCACCCGGCTTGACGGACAGGTCTTCGAAGTCATCGTGCTGCGGGGTTTTGCCGAAAGCCTGTGGGACGACCTTGCCCGGATGAGCCTCGAATTCCAGTGATCGCGTCGGTCAGGCGTTGCTCGATGGTGCCACTAAAACAGATGGCGTCATCTGCTGTGCCTGATTACCAAACTTATGCAAACGGCGTTTGCAACTGAATCGCTTTTATGACGCCTTCTCGGCAGGAAACGCTTTTGTTTACCCGAGAGCCAGCGTCTCACTCTTCCGGAGAGAGCTGCACCTGCACGCAGGAAATTATTTCCGCTCTTCTGACGCCGCGTCGCACGGCGGGCGCAACGAAATACCTATGGCTTGTTCTTATCTGGGCGCATCATGAAAAGTTCTCCAACACGGCGAGGAACGTGTGCCGATCGCCCTGTCCTTCAGTCAGCCTAACGCGCCCCTCGATGTCGGCGAGATGGTGGTCCATCAACTCCTGTGCCTTCGCCAGGTCTTTCGCCTTCAGCGCCGTAACGATCAGGCGGTGGTGGTCGGCGCCACAGTCGTCCTTCTTGTCTTCTTCATAGAGCGCCATGACGAGGGAAAGGCGCGCGACGATCTTGGATAGCATTTCGGTCATGACGGCATTGCCGCCAAGCTCCGCCAGAACAATATGGAATTTTCCGGAAAGCACCGTCTTCGACTTTTCGTCGCCGTGGTGGTGGATGTGCTCTTCCTCGTCGGTCAACTTTTCCAGCGCATCCAGTTGTTCGGTGGTGGCACGGGACATTACGAGGTCGAGGATCGCATGTTCGATCTTGCGGCGCGCCTCGAACAAAGCCTTGGCTTCTTCGATGCCCGGCTCTGCGACGAAGGTGCCGCGGTTGCGCTTGCGCTCGAGCAGATGGTCGCTTTCCAGCACGCCGAGAGCGCCACGGACAACGGTGCGGCTGACGCCGAAATGGTCGGCAATGGCATCTTCGAGGATTTTGGTGCCGGGTTTCAGCGCGCCTTCGCCGATGGCAGTGGCAAGGGTCGTGCGAATGCGCTCAGAGACGTCGTCATTGGCATTTTCTGCCGCTTCGGCTGCGCTCGGCGCCTTGGGGGCGGATTTTGGGGTCTGCCGACGAGTCTTCTTCATGTCCTGCTCCGCATGCATTCGAGCGGCCGGTCGCTCGATCTGATCACATCCATACACATATTGTTGCGTACATTGATACGCGCTGGAAATCCACTTGATCTTGGGTTTTGCACGATGACGGCAGAGATCTCCACCGTCATCGCGTAAGTCGAAATCAGGCCGCCTGCCGTTTCGCCACGGATGGGGAAAGATCGATGCCATTATCGGCGCAGATCGTCTCGATATGCCTGGCCGAATTGCGAATGAAGATGATAGCCGCGTCGAAGCCATAGGCCTGCTTTTCATAGGACGGGTAGCCGTAGTTGGTCGCCTCATAGGTCTCCCAATCCGGAATCTCGCCGGCTGCAACACGCTTTTCAAAGGTGCTGATGAGGGAAAGATAGGCGTCGAGCTCTTCGGCATCGAGGTCCGGGTGCGCAGCGCGCCACGCTGGGTCGTCGATCTCGATGCACTGACGCGGATTGGCCTTGCGCGGCTTGTCTTCAACGGAGGCGGCAACTTCCAATGAGAGATTGAGATTCGGGTTCGCCGCTGCCAGGATTGGAATGATCGTGGCAAAATCCACGATCCCCCAACCGACGGGGCGGGTCTGGAAATCGAGGCCGCCGGTTGCGCGGCCCACATAGGCGTCCTTGATATGGGTCTGGCGAACGTATGGCGCGACACGTTTTGCGGCGTAAACCGGATGTTCCCCGCGCTGCAGGCCGTTGGCCGTGTCGAAGACAACGCCCATGCAATCCTCACCGATTTTTTGGATCAACCGGAGGATCTCGAAGGACGTAATCTCGTCATGGGTTTCCATATTGAGATGGACGCCATTGGCGCGCGCTACGGGAGCAAGCTTCAGCAAGACCTTCTCGATTGCCAGCAACTGCTCTTCCCAGGTGACGTCGGTGCGGAAGCGGTCATTTGCCAGCCTGCCACGATATTCCGATTTGAAATTGCCCGGCGAGATCCATAGTTCGCGGCAGCCGATGGAAGCACTTGCCTCGATCATTCGGGTAAAGCCCAGAATGACGTCGCCATCGCCGATCGCCCGGAACTCCGGAGCCTCGGCGCTGCAATAGGGATTGATCTTGCCGACGCCACTTTCGAGGTAGAGCCCCAGTTCATCGGCTTTCTCGCGGATGTCGCGAAGTGCTCCCTTGTCGAGCGTCGGGCTCATGTCGAGAACTGTCGGGAAGAACAGGCCGGCAAGGCCAAGCTCCTTGACAAGGTCAAGGCTTGCGAGCGGTCCGCGTTTCACGAACTCGGGAAGCTTCTGGCTATCGATACCCAGTCTCATAATAGTCTCTCCTTGGTGTTTCCTGATGGGATTCGCTGCGGTGACGATCCCTTGGTTGATTGATTTTCTGGCGTCATTGTCTGCGCGCTGGCGCCCCCCATGCTCAATTTTTGCCGCTGTTCGAGCGGCCTTTTGGCGCGAGCTTCCGTTCCAGATAGTGCTGGCCGATGGACGCAATCGTGGTGATCCCGAGATACCAAAGCGAGGCAACGCACAGGAGCTCGATGACGAGGAAGTTGCGGGCATAGATGGCCTGCGCCTGTGTCAACAAATCCTGCATCCCGATGACTGAAACGATGGCACTCGCCTTCAGCATGCCGATCGCCTGGTTTCCGGTCGGCGGGACGATCAGCCTCACTGCCTGAGGGAGGACCACCGTTCGCAGAGTCTGTGATGGTCTGAGGCCCAGAGACGATGCGGCTTCGCGCTGTCCCCGATCCACGGCAGTCAGGCCACTACGAATGATCTCGCTCATGTTCGCCGCCTCGTGCAGACCAAGCGCCAGGAAGCCGGCCAAGGCGGGTGTGACGATGTCGTTTACCGAAACCGACCAGGAACCGAATCCGATCTCGGGGACGAAGAGCGCGATGTTGAACCAGAAGAATATCTGGACGATCAGCGGTACGCCGCGGAACCACCAGACAAAGGCGACGGCGATCGCTTTAAGAACGATGTTCTGGCTCGTCGCCATAATGGCGATGAGGCAACCGATGACGATGCCGGCGACCATGGCGCCGGCCGTCAATTCGAGCGTCAGAACGACGCCGCCAAGAATGACGGGGTCGATCATGTAGCGCGGGATCTCGCTCCATTGGACGCTCTGATTTCGCCCGACAGCCAGGACCATGAGGGCCAGCACAAGGATCGCAATGCTACCGGTTGCGACCTGCCCCCAGCGTATCGGCTTGCGGACTGGAGGCACGATGGTCATGCAGATCGGTTGAGCAAAGAGTGCCATGGCTCATTCCACCGGCATGGAGGCAGCATCGTTGAACTTGACGGTCTTCACGGCAAGCGGGCCAAGGCTCCATTTCTCCATGATGGCCTGATAGGCGCCGCTGTCGACCATGTGCTGGAGCGAGGCGATCACGACATCCCGGAGCTCTGGATTATCCTTCGAGACCAGCATGCCAAGATAACCGACGGCGAGGCGGACATCGGGCAAGGCTTGTAGGCCGACGCCTTTGCCGGTCTGCTTTTCGGTGGTGTAGACGCTCGTTGCGTAACCGTTGACGGTCGCATCGGCGCGGCCCGTTCGCACGGCCTGCAGGACGTCAGGCATTTTCGGTATGGACATGATCTCGATGGGCGCGGTCTTGCATTTTGCCGAGGCAGCAACCACGAGCCTGTTCTGGAAGGTTCCGACCGGCACGGCAACCTTCTTGCCGCAGAGGTCTTCCATGCTCTTGATGCCAAGTGGATTGCCCTTGACCGTCATGATGGTTGTTGCGTCATACATGTAGTCGATCACGTCGACCTGCTTTTCCAGTTCCACATCGTCGTTGATACCGGAAAGCGTCATGTCGAACCTCTTGGAGAGCACAGCGGGAACGATGGCTGCGCCCGCGCCGACATTGGTCATCTGCACATCGACGCCCAGAATGACGCCCAGCGCCGCCGCGAGGTCGGCATCGATGCCAATCAGCTTGCCGGCCTCGTCCTGGAAGCTGATTGGCGGCGTCAGATCCGTCGCAACCTTCAGCTCCTTCTTTTCCTTGATCGCGGCGGGCAAGCGATCTGCCAATTGCTGATTGAAGGCGACGCCTGGAAGCTTGGCCACATCCGCCTCTGGCACCATCTTCACGGGCGTACCCTCTGCAGCCTGCGCGGTTGAGGCGAGGAGAGCTAGAGCGACGCCTGCCAGGGCGGCTGTGAGAGTCTTCTTGAAACTATGCATGCGGAACCCCTTCTTCACATTATCTGTCGTCGTGAATTTTCAGATTGGACGAAGCAATCAGCATGCCAGTTTGACGTATCAGATCCTATATGACTGTTTTTAATTGCTTATTTTTTTAATACTCAGATCGCATAACGATGCGACTTTATTTTCGCATAAAGTTTCGCAAATTCTGATGAAAAAATAATCCATCGATTAATCCTGAGCATTTTGTCCACGAATAAAATCGTTAAATTATTGATTTGATTATCTAATATTATCGCCTATCAGGCGTGTCCCATTACTGCCATCCTCGCGAAAGGCCGCAAACTGACGCGGCTCAATGGCTTGCAACCCAGAAACCTGCACAACAAATCACCGTCGCCGATCACGAATGCACAATTAATGAATTAACATTAAAATTCTTTGTAACGTGATTATGAACTTGCGAAAATATATAAAGCAAAAATAAATAAATATAATCAGTACTTTGATAATTTATCCGGAATATGGAAGGCGCAGTTGGCACGCCAATTGCAACTGCTGTTCCATGACCCAAAGCGAACTCAAAATTGCCGATCGACCACGTCTCCGCCTGCTGCCGACGAGCGCGACGCCCTCGGCTATGCAGGTGCAACCCAAGGAGACATTCATGTCGCAGACCTCGAATGCAGCAGAAGGCAAGCAGCTTAGCGTTCGTGGCCTGACCCATAGCTACGGCGGACAGAATGCGATCAGCGATATCTCTTTCGAGATAGAAGCCGGTGAGATCGTTGCGCTACTGGGCCCGAGCGGCTGCGGCAAGTCCACGGTGCTGCGCGCCATCGCGGGGCTGATCCAGCCGAAAAGCGGCGTGATCCAGCTCGGTGGCGAGGACCTTGCCCATGTTTCGGCGCGTGCGCGCGGTATCGGCATGGTCTTCCAGAACTATGCGCTGTTTCCACACCTGACGGTCGCCGAGAACATCGCCTATCCGCTGGCTTGCCAGAAGATTGGGCGCTCCGAGCGGCGCGAGCGGGTCGAGGAGATGCTCTCGCTCGTACAGTTGAAAGGGTTTGGTCATAGGCTGCCGCGTGAGCTCTCCGGTGGTCAGCAGCAACGCGTGGCGGTGGCCCGCGCCATTGCCGGACGGCCTTCGCTTCTGCTTCTCGACGAACCGTTCGGTGCCTTGGACCGTGCACTGCGTTTCGACCTGCAGGTCGAGCTTCTCCATCTGCAGAAGACGCTTGGCATCACCACGCTGATCGTCACGCACGACCAGGAGGAGGCGCAGAGCCTCGCTGGACGCTTGGTGCTAATGAACAAGGGCAATGTCGAGCAGATTGATACGCCGATGGCCGTTTATGACCGGCCGAGGACCCTCTTCGTCAATACCTTCATCGGTCAGGCCAATGTGTTGCATGGAACGGTGGACCGCGTGGAGACGGAAGCAACCACTATCTCGCTGGCGAACGGCAGGGTCCTTGTTCTCCCGCGTCGTCTGAATTTCACCACCGGCTCCAAGGTCACGATCACCTTCCGCCCCGAAGATGTGCGTCTCTCCGCCACGCCGAGCGCATCTGCCCTGCCGGCACGACTGACCGTGTCAGTGCCGCTTGGGCCTACCCTAGTCCATGATCTCCTTCTCGAAGACGGGACAAACCTTCGTTCCTCCGAGGTCCGCGGGCCTTCGACCTTCATCCCCGAGCCGGGAGCACAGCTCTTTGCCGAGATAGACACCATGAGGTGTCACGCCTTTCCGAGCGAACCGGAAGCATTCCGTAAATAACAACAACAGAGGTGAACAGATGCAAGACTTCAACATCACAAGACGCCGTTTCGGACTGCTTGCCGCCGGTGCGGCTGTTGCAGCAACCGTTCCTTTCGCCGCCCGTGCGGCTGGTGGCACGGCGGTTGCCGCGACCTTCCCAGGCAACTGGGAAGACGGCTATCGCACGGTGCTGACGCCACTCGTGAAGGATGCCGGCTTCGATCTGACGGTCGCCCCGGCAATGGCGCAGGACCAACTCGCCAAGGTCATGGCAAGCCCCGGCAATCCGCCTTACGACACGCTTCTGATGTCGCCCGGTCAGATGGCTATAGCCGTCGAAAACGACCTCATCCAGAAGATCGACCCGTCGAAGCTCAAAAATTGGGGAATGCTCGATCCGGCCTTCCAGGGCGAATACGGCCCGACCGTCACGGTCGAGGTCAACGGCATTGCCTATAATCCCGATCTCGTCCCGGCGCCGAAGGGCTACCGCGATCTCTTTGAAAACCCTGCTTATAACGGCCTGGTATCTTGGACCGGCTTCGCCTCCAACACGGGCGTGATGGCCTATACCGAGATCGCCAAGATTTACGGCTCGGGTCCAACCGACATGGATGCTGTCTTCAAGCTGTTCAAGGAACACCCGGAGCAAATCAAGGGCGTGGTGGCCAGCACGAACCACCAGATGACGCTGTTCCAGCAGGGTGAAATTGCAGTCTTCATGTGCTCGACGGGCAATGTCGCGAAGTTGAAGGCCATGGGGCTGAAGGCCGAATTCGTCCAGCCGGAAACGGGTTCGCCCGCAGCGCCCGTCAACATTCATTTGACCAAGGGCGCCAAGAACGTTGACGCGGCCTATGCCTATATAGATGCCGCGATTTCCAAGGCCGCACAGGACAAGCTGAAGATGCCGCCGCAGGAAATGTTCCCGACGAACAGGCAGGTCGAGCTGACGCCGGGCATCGAGGCCTATGTGAAGCGCGAGCAGCTTGCGTCTCTCGTCTATCCGGACTGGGCTGCCATCAACAAGAACCGGCCGGAATGGATCCGCCAGTTCGACGCCCTCGTCGCCGGTTGAGGTAGCACCATGAAAGCGAGCGGCTTCCCCTACGTTATCCCGATGCTTCTGCTGTCGGTGGCGTTCTTCGCGACGCCGCTCGCCGTCCTTGTCGGGTTCAGCTTCATTGGACCCGACGGCCTGTCCCTGCACAATTACGCGCGCTTTCTTGGCGATGCGTTCAACTATCGCGTTCTCGTCAACACCGCCAAGCTCGGGGTACAGACCATCTTCACCACGACGCTGCTCGGTGTGCCGATCGCGCTGTTCTACTGGCACAGCGGCAAGACCGCACGCCAGATCATCATTTTCCTGACGCTGATCCCGATGTTGACCAGCAATGTGGTTCGGACTTTTGCCTGGATCGTCATTCTCGGGCGGCAGGGACCGATCAGCGAGACATTCGTGGCGCTTGGACTGGCCGAGCGTCCCTTCACACTCATGTCGACGGAACTCGGCCTGGTGATGGCCATGTGCCAGATCGACCTCCCGCTGATCATCCTGCCGCTGGTGGCGATCCTGTCGCGCATCCCCGTAACCTATACCGAGGCTGCGCAGGTTTCTGGTGCCGGGCCGTGGCGCATCCTGGCCACGGTCCTGTTGCCGATGATGCTGCCTGGGCTTCTGGCGGGTTGGATTCTCGTTTTTGCCAGCACCAGTGCTTCCTTTGTCACCCAGGCGGTGATTGGCGGCGCGCGCAACGTCTATGTGCCGCAATTGATCTATCGCGAGGTCGGCACGCTGTTCGACTGGCCGATGGCGTCTGCCATCGCCGTCGTGCTCCTCATGTCGACCGGTTTTCTTCTCGTCGGCATGACCATGATTTCCCGTCACCGGAGGCTTGTCGGCCATGCGTAGAAAATCCGAAAACCCGGTCCCCACCATTCTCTACAAGGCTTTCGTCTTCGGCTTCGGCGGCCTGAGCCTGATCTATCTCGTGGCCCCGATCGTCATCGCGATCACCATGTCGTTTACTTCAGGGCAGACGCTCAAATACCCACCGGAGGGCTTCTCGCTGCGCTGGTATGAGGCGTTGCTCGATCCTATCCGCTCCGGGACGGAGCATATTGCCGCCGGCAACTCGCTGAAGATCGCAGGCCTTGCCGTTCTCGGTTCGCTGCTCTTCGCCGTGCCCGCCACGATCGGCATGGCTCGACTGCAGCGTCGGTCGGTCAACACAATCGAACCGTTGCTTCTCGCCCCGCTGGTCTTGCCGAGTCTGGTGTATGGTCTGGCTGCGCTGATCGTCGCCAATTTCGTTGGCTTGCAGCCTTCGCTGTGGCTCACGGTCGTCGGCCATGTGGTGGTTTTCGGGCCACTGATGTATCGCGCCGCCTCGGTCGTCGCACAAGGTATCAATCCCTCGCTGGCGGAAGCGTCGACAGTGATGGGAGCCACGTGGTTCACGACGCTGAGGCGCGTGATCCTGCCCTTGCTGACACCCGGCATTCTCGCCGGCGCATTTCTCGTCTTCATCCAGTCGCTCGACAATGTTTCCGTCTCGCTCTTCCTGGCCGATGCGCAGACGACAGTGCTGCCGCTCAGGATGTTTGCGCTGATCGAGGAGTCGCTCGACGTGCGCGTTGCTGCCATGTCCGGCCTGCTGATCGGGCTGACGCTGGTGGTGATGCTGGTGGCAAGGCGGGTGCTGGCGCCTACACGACAGGCCTGACGAAAAAGACAATATTGGAAGGAATAGCCCATGAACATGACCGCCACCAGATCAGGAGCCTATCGCATCGGCTCGCTGCTCGCCGACTTTCAGCCGGATTTCGATTTCGCAGCGCCCTTGCCCCTTCCGGTCGAGGAATTCGAGGATCGTCTGCGGCGTATCCGCCGCCAGGCGGTGGAGGCCGGACATGACGCCCTGATTGTCCACACAGGTGGTGTGGGCTGGTTTCACGCGTCGAACCACTATCTTCGTTATATTTGCGACTGGATGCGGGAGGGCGTGCTGATCATCCCGACGGATGTCGACAAGCCAATGGTGCTTTTGTCCTTTTTTACCCAGTCCGTGCTTTTGCCACCGGGTGGCGAACCCGTTCTGGTGGAGGACATCTGGCAGATTGGCCCGATCGGGCGGGAATATGCCGATCGTCCGGGCGACAGCGTCATCAAGACCGCCGAAAAATGTGCCGAACTGCTGGCAGGCATGGGGCTATCGAAAGCGCAGATCGGCCGCATTGGCGACCGCACCTCGCTGACCTTCTGGGCAGGCCTCGGCGCATTGATGCCGATGGCGAAGTTCGTTGCTGACAATGCCATTCTAGACCGCATGCAAAAGGTCCGCTCGCCACGCGAGATCGAGATGTTTCGGGCGGCCGCCCAATTGGTCAGCATCGCCACTCAGGCGGCCTATCACGTAGCGAAACCTGGCGTGACCGACCACGAGATCTACGCGGCCTTCACCCAGGCGCAACTCTCCTTCGGTGGCGAGACCGGTGACGGTTACCAGATCGGCATCAACGAATTTGGCACCCATTGCGGCAAGCCCTATGGCCATGTCGTGCGACCGGGAGACCTGATCAATCTCTATGTCTCCAACGTCACCTATCGGGGTTACACCGCTCAGACTGCAAGGATGATCGCCGTTGGCGAGATCACCAAGCGCCAGGAAGAGGTGCTCGCCGCCTGTACCGAAGGTGTCAAGCGGGCGGAAAAGCTGATCCGCCCCGGTGCCCTGATGCGCGACGTGAACAATGCGGCCTTCGAGCCCATGATCGAGCGCGGCATGCTGGCGTCGCCGGAAGCCCGGACCATGCCTTACAACTGGGCACCGATGGATGACGGCAGCGCGAGGCTTATCCCGCGCCAATATGTCAAGAACATCGACTGGGAGGCGCAGGGCCGCACGCTCATGCATGTCTATCCGGCGACACATGGCCCGCATAACCCCAATCTCGGCCATTCGGTCGGCATGGCCGGCGGCCAGAACAGCTTCAACATATCCTCTCACAACTACGATCGGATGGAGGAGGGCATGGTCTTCGTGCTCCACACACAGTGGCTTGAGCCACTGTCGGCCGGCTGCAATGTCGGTGACATGTATGTCGTGACCAAGGACGGGTTCGAAAACCTGTCGCGCCACACTCCGCTTGAAACCCACCGCATTGCTGCCGAGGCCTGAGATGACCGATACGACCCGAGCGCACACCCATTTCGATTTCTCCAGGCTCACCGAGCGCGAGCGCTACAAGATCCTGATCGGCACCGTCATCCCGCGCCCGATCGCGCTTGTGACAACCGTCGACAGAGACGGTCGCCCCAATGCCGGGCCGTTCAGCTTCTTCAATGTGCTGACTCATGATCCGGCAATCGTTGCGATCGGTGTCGAGAACTATGCCGATATGCGCTTCAAGGATACGGCCCGCAACATCCGCGAGACCGGTGAATTCACCGTGCATATCTGCGACAACGCACTCGTGGACCAGATGGAGATCTGCGCCATCAAATTTGGTCCTGGCATCAACGAGATGGAAGAGGCGGGTCTCGAAACCGTGCCGGGCGAGATGGTGTGCAGCCCACGCATTCTCGCCGCACCCGCAGCACTTGAGTGCCGTCGTCATACCACATTGCAGGTAGGTCCCGCCCGCGAGATCATCCTCGGTGAAGTCGTAGGCGTCTTCGTGCGCAGCGACGCCGTCAACACATCCAACCTGCATATCGATCAGCAAATGATGGACGCCGTTGGCCGCATGGGCGGGCATACCTATACCCGCACCCGCGACCAGTTCGACATCAAGACGCTGAGTCCGCAAGAATGGGAGAGCCGGAAGATTTGTAAGACCGACGCGGCTGAGTAAAGGCGCGGATCAGGAAGCGGCAGCCCCAATCGCGGATTGCGACCTTAAGGACGTGGCTAAGGATCGCAAGTTCGCGGACAGCACTAGATGGAGCTACACGCTGAAGCCGCTCGTCAGGAACGACGCAATGTCCCGCTGGCTCAGGCCGATCATCGTCCGGTAGGCGAGTTCATGGCGGCGGAGCACGGCTTCATGCCGCGCCCACGAACCTGTGCTTGCCAACGTCCTCTGAGTTTTCTGATTGCCGCCATGGTGATCTCAAACTTTGATTGTCGATCACGCGTACTGAGCCGCTTGGAGTTGACCGCGAAACCTCTACACTAATAGCAAAAGTTTTCACTAAGCTTTGTGACCTGCCACTGAAGTTTCATCCGGCTGCGATTAGAGCCTCGGCTGTTTTTGATAAGCCAAATGGCGTGGTGGGAGCAACCGGCGGAAACGCGAAGCT